>JAUVHQ010000293.1 GCA_030593185.1 Bacteroidota bacterium | reverse complement strand
AAGCCTTTATTATCTGTGGTCTGGCTCCTACAATATTTAAGACTTTTATCATAGACTGGTTACTGGTTGCTGGTTACTGGGTACTGGTCCACAACTATTTCGCATAATTCACAGCCCGGGTTTCGCGTATAACTGTAATTTTAACCTGACCGGGATAAGTCATCTCATCCTGAATTTTCTGCGCTATTTCATACGACAGGTTCTCTGCATCTTTATCAGTGGTTTTGTCAGCACCAACAATAACGCGGAGTTCTCGTCCTGCCTGTATAGCATATGTTTTCGTTACACCCGGATAGTTTAACGCAAGTGATTCAAGATCTTTCAGGCGCTTAATATATGATTCAACAACTTCTCTTCTTGCTCCTGGTCTTGCACCGGAAATAGCATCACAAACCTGGACAATAGGTGCAATAAGTGTTGTCATTTCAGTTTCATCGTGATGTGCGCCAATGGCATTGCAAATGTCAGGTTTCTCCTTAAGCTTTTCTGCTAATTTCATTCCGAATACAGCATGTGGCAATTCAGGCTCATCATCTGGTACTTTGCCAATATCATGCAGTAGTCCTGCACGTTTAGCAGACTTGGGATTCAGTCCTAACTCTGATGCCATAATTGCACAAAGATTAGCCACTTCCCTTGAATGTTGTAACAAATTCTGCCCATATGAAGAACGGTACTTCATTCTACCAACCAGCCGGATAAGCTCCGGATGAAGTCCGTGGATGCCCAGATCAATTGCTGTTCGTTTACCAACTTCTACAATCTCCTCTTCTATTTGCCTTCTGGTTTTGTTCACCACTTCTTCGATCCTGGCCGGATGGATCCTTCCATCAGTAACAAGTTGATGTAGTGACAAACGGGCAATTTCTCTGCGAACCGGATCAAAACCGGACAGAATGATCGCTTCCGGCGTATCGTCCACAATGATCTCTATTCCTGTGGCTGCTTCAAGAGCCCGAATATTCCTTCCTTCGCGCCCAATAATCCGGCCTTTTATTTCATCCGACTCAATATGGAAAACAGTAACTGAATTTTCAATGGCGCTTTCTGCTGCAACTCGTTGTATTGACTGAATAACAATTCTTTTTGCTTCTTTGTTTGCTGTCATTTTTGCCTCATCAACAATCTCGTTGATATAGGACATAGCGTCCGTTTTAGCTTCATCTTTAAGAGATTCAACAATCTGTGTTTTAGCATCTTCCGCAGATAACCCTGAGATAGTTTCAAGTTGTTCAACCTGTTGCTTATGCATTTTAGAAAGCTCCTCAGTCTTCTTCTCTACCAGTTCAATCTGGTTTGTCAAATTATTCCTGATAGCTTCAACTTCATTCTTTTTCCGTTCAATCTCCTCAATCCTCTGAGACAAAGAAGCTTCTTTAGCACTAAATTTGTTCTCAGCCTGGGATAATATATTTGTTCTCTCATTAATAAGTTTTTCATGATCTGCCCTAAGCTGGAGGAATTTTTCCTTAGCCTGTAATATTTTATCTTTTCGTATTACTTCACCCTCTGTTTCGGCTTCTTTAATAATGCTTTTACTTTTATTTATCAATGCTTTCTGCCAGACCAGATATGCTAATAAGCTACCACCGGTTAAACAAATAATCCCAACAACAATAGTTGTCCAAAACGACATTAGTCCAATATCCAATATATGTATTGTATTTATCATAATTCTTGTATTTATTGGTTATAAAAAACCCGCAGAGTTTCCCCAACCTTTTATAAAAAACCCCTGTTCGACACGGGTGGAGCCGCCAAATAATTTCGGACTTCCAACGTCTTCTTGCGAAAATCCCCTAAGGTACTTGGCCTGCCCTAAAAAATCTGAGACAAGCTCCAATTAATTAAGTGTTGAGTTTTTAAAGCATTCGAGGAAACAATGCGGGCAAAATTTTTATATGTAAAGAACGTTTATTACTCTTTGTTAATATATTCGTTTAATTCTGAAATAATCTCTTTAACTCCCTCAAAAACAGGTGACATATCATTCTTTTTTTCATTATCAATCACCTTGATTACAAATTGTAAAGCAGCCATAGCTAAAAAATCCTGTACATCTTTATCTGTGTACCTTTGTTTATATTGAAGAACTTTTTCATTAATCATTCTGGCTGCTCTTCGAATTTTCTCCTCATCCTTCCTTTCAATCTTTAAAGGATAATATCTGTCTGCAACATTTACCCTGATTGAAAGTCTATCGTCCATTATTAAAAATCTATTTATTCAAAAGAGCAATACATTTATCTATCTCCCGCACTATCCTGTTTACCCTGAGCTTAGTTTCATAAACATCATTATCTGCTCCTGAAACTGTCTTAGCAATTTTCAGGGTTTTAAATTTTGTCTTAATATAGCCAATTTCTTTATCTTGCTGAGCAACCTTTTGCATTAATTCCCTGTTAGTTGTAAACAAATTTTTCTTCTCCTCTTTCAATCCATCACATAAAGTCATCATTTGTTTAGTTCTCTCTTTCAAAGAATTAAGTATGTCATCCGGTTCCTCCACTATAATAGTGTATTTATATACAAAGTTAACATACGTAAGATAATTACAAAAATAATAATAGCCAAATTTTAGTAAAAAATAATTAGCCCAAGTTGCTACTTATCTACAAGTGATTAAAAATGGAATACGCCCTCTCTTCGTCCCGGCAGGGACAGAAAGATAATAGGCAGGCATTTCAATGCCTGGTACAAAGAATTAAATAAATATTATTCATCCCGGAGGAATAGAATGAAAACAGGTAGACATTTCAATTCCTGATACAGAAAATTAGTGGAATTGAATTCGAAGAAAAATATTTATTATAGTGCTATTCTAGCCCTACAGGCTGCCTGGCATGTGTTGTACATATTAATAACAACCATTGAAGTGACTGCCTATTATCAATAAGGTATTATGTTTGACACAAAGTAATTTGGCTACTTATTTAAATTCAGTGATTTCATTTGAATTGTATTGGTCTTTTTAATTACTTTACGAACTAATTTTTTTCATAAAGCCCTATGAGTTTTATTTTTAGATATTTATTAATAAGCTGCATTATTTTCACTGCTATCAATCCACGGATTGTTCAGGCACAAAAAAAATTCAGATCGCCTGTTAATTACCCGATTAAACTTTCTGCTAATTTTGGGGAGCTGCGTGAAGGTCATTTTCATTCCGGTATCGATATAAAGACCGGTGGAGTTACAGGAAAAAGCATATTTGCTGTTGCTGATGGATACATTAACCGCATTAACATATCAGCTAATGGTTTC
>JAUVHQ010000083.1 GCA_030593185.1 Bacteroidota bacterium | reverse complement strand
CATATGGTACGTGTACGGATAATAAGTGCATCAGCATCTTTTACAACATCATGAGATATATGATCACCCGGAAGATAAATAACCTTAGCAAAAGGTTCAAGAACTCCCTTTAGGAATGGGATTTTTTCGTCAGCAACAATTCTCATTTTTCAGATTTATTCAAATCGTTTTTTCTCACTCCAGAGTCCCAGTGCAGGGTTTGGTATATAATAGATTTGTTCGCCATTAATTACGTTATTCCCCATCTGCAATTTTTCCGGAGGAATTTTTTTAAGCATATCATTCAGATCGCCAAACGCGAAATTTGCCTGCTCGATTTCCTTACGGCTTAAACCTCCGGGACAATATGTGATCTTAAACCTATTCTCAGATGAGCCGTGTATCAAATGGGCAGCAGCGCTAAGATTATTGGTCAGATCTTTATTCTTTTGCACCATATCAAGTGTGTATTTTGTTCCCCGGTATCCGTATTTTCGTATAAGATAGTCAATCTCAGGATCTTCGCCAAAGGTATTAACTCCCGGGGCAAGAATAATAAGTTCGCTATTATTAGCCATTGCCATACGTGTGCGGTAAATAGCTTTATTACCAAGCCAGGTACTTTTAAACTCTGATGGGTCGAGATAGACCACTGTTTTTTTCAGTGGTTTGTCCAGAAGGGTAATGTTCTCCTTTAGGGAAAGACCGGCTGCTTCATAAAAGCACTCCTTGTCATCACCGATAAATAATCCCCTGACTCCCTGGTTCCCCTCGTCATCATTCCCGATTACAGTATGGATATATAATATTTTTGGCAGCAGATGAGAGAAGGAAATGTCTGCCTTGTTCAATAAAGCCCTTACGGGATTATCAGCCCTTCCCATGAGGGTTTCCATATCACAAACTGCCCCCAGGAAATGACTTTTATTGATCCCTTTTGGACCTCCTGTACCTATAAAGATATTTTTATTGAAGTTTGCCATACCTGCTACTTCGTGTGGCACAACCTGTCCGATACTGATGATCAGGTCGTGACCACCATCTCTGAGCAGACGGTTTACCTGTGCTTCCCAGGGATAATTTACTTTTCCATCAGAAATATCATCCAGAAACTCTCCGGGTACTGAACCCAGGGTAACTACATCTTTGCGCCAGTCGTGCACCCGGAACAGATCATATGGAATATCTCCAAACATAGATTTAATATCAGGTTTGGTCATTGGTGCATGTGTGCCCAGGGCAGGGAGAATATCTGCCAGGAGGTTACCATAGAATTCATGTATCATTTGGGTGATCTCACCTGCCCGGGAGTGTATGCGGGTATGGTCAGGAGGGATGGCGACCACTTTTTTTTGCGGTCCCAAACTATACAATGCCTCATATAGTAAGTCACTGATGTCTTTTAATTCCAGAATTTTGTTATCAGATGCTTGCTTGGAAAAAAACATGTTATTATGTATTGGATTTAACTTCGTTAAGCTCGCAAGCTCGGTTTAATGTTATTCATTTATTAATAAATATTAGGCAAATGGCGCCTACGCTAAAGCTTCAGCGACAGCGTGCTGAGGCTAAGGCTTAGGTCAAGATTTCTAACTACACATATTAACCTTTTATACTTCATTTAGACATATATTTTTTTCCTTATAACATACTTTCCTGTTTTCTTATTTTCCTTAGCCTTAGCCTTTACGAATAACTAAAATTAGTATAAAATATCAATCAAATATTGCTTTATTAATTAATTTACAAAGCCATGTTCTTATATAGTTTTCCATGGAGGATCTTCAGGTAGCCCTTTATTGAAATCGTTAAGTAGCCGGTTCTCGTATTCTCCTGCGTATGTACCGTTAAAAAACCGGTCAAGTCCTTCATTTTGTAATTTTTTCCACGATTCCTCTTCTTTCCCCGGGATAACCGGGTAAAACAGTACATCATTCTGCCTGGCAGCTTTCAGATCACCGGGGGCATCACCAATCATAAGTATTTTATCTTTTTGGTATCTATCTGTAGTGGCAAGAGCCAGGTGTTCGGGTTTTGTTCCATATTCCTGTCCGGCAATTACCCTTACATACTTTGCAATATCATGTTCATTCCATTCTCTTTCCAGCGCTTCTACCGGGGTTTGTGAAACTACGATGCTGTCGGCATATTCACTGATCTTACTAAGTGTTTCCGGAACCGGTGGGAAAGGGGGGAGGTCTTTGAGCCATTGACCGATCTCTTTATTGATCGTTTGTGACCATTCCAGGACAAGGTCGATGACCGGATCCTTAACTTCTTTTGCATATGCTTCAAGTGTCGGATTACCCAGTTTGCTTTCCTGCCGGGTCCATTCCTTCAGGGGCGATAAGTCGGGAACCTGAAAACCACGCTCCTGCACTTCTTTTCGTTCCCGCAGAAGGTCAAATGCATGCAGCAGGGCAAGGAACCGGTTTATTCCGCGCGTTTGTGAGTAAAGGTTAGTAAATTCCCATGTTTCCCTTGCTGTTTTGGCAATAGGGAAAAGTCCGAAAAACCGGATCACATTGGGACAAAAAAACTCTTTCTGCTTTGGCTCCATCGAGTCGAATACACAGCCGTCGGAGTCGATACCAATGAAGAATTCTTTTTGAGGTTTAAGTTCTGTTAATATTTTTTGGGATACCGTCATAAATTAAATATTGAATGATGAATAATGAATTTTGATCTTAGTCTGAAAAGTCTTTTTAGCCACCTCAGTACAGTCGTTCCCTGTTAAATATTGCCCGCCCTGTGTAATTGCGTTGCACAACTTCGTGGATTACACAGGGCAAGCAATTTCACAGGGTAAACCTCCTTACGGGGCAGGCGAAGACTCAAAGAACTCACTAAGTATAAAATACTGATTGTTTTTTCTTTGTGAGTCTTTGTGTTTTGGTGTCTTAGTGGCATTTTATTATTTTATCTATTTTTTCAGTGTTCCCTTTAACTATCAGGCTATTCATAAGCTTCAGGTTTATATTCTTTTAATTTTTTATCCGCAAATACCGGCTTTAACTTTGCAAATCGCTGTAATCCGTTTTCCATTGGCACTTCGGGCCATTTATCGCCGATAAGGGGATGTGCATAGCGGATAAATTCATCGGTTACATCTGTTCTGCCTGGAGTGATCCATTGTTCGGGAAAAGTACGTTCAGAAAGAGCAACTTTATCCAGTGATATTTTATCATATCTTACAGAATACTGTTCACCCGGATTCCGCAGGATAGTGGCCATCCAGCCGTTGCCTTCGTTCATTGCTATATCAACTGCTTTTTGTCCCACCCGGTATGCTTCATCAAGATCAATTGTCGAAGCATAGATAGCTGTAGTGCGCTGATCGGTTCCCATTACCTGGCCCCGTGCAGAGCCTCTTGCCTTTAGTCCTTTTTCATTCAGCCGGTTTATTACATTCTGGTAAACAGAAACTTTGCCGGAGCCAAAGGATGTATGTCCGAAAGAATCCTTAACTTCTCCAATATCACCAACATCGAATCCTTCACTTACAACAACCAGGCAGTGCCTGTCGGTTTTTAACCGGTCGTTTATCCTGTCAGCCATTTCTTCCATGGAGATTTTTGATTCAGCCAGGTAGATCTGCAACGGGAAATCACGGTTTGGATCAGCCAGTCGGGCAGCCGCGGGGATGAACCCGATTTTTCTGCCCATGGCTTGTATCACCAGTACAGGATCAGCAGGTGAAGATCCCCGGTTTTCTTCCATAGCATTCTGAATAATGTGCGACCAATATCTGGCAACGCTTCCATATCCGGGTGTATGATCGATTAACTGGAATTCCTGGTCACCCAGATCGTTATCAATGGTTTTCGGGACACCTGTGGCAATAACTTCTAATCCTTTTGTTTTACATATCTCACTTACTTTAAATGCAGTATGCTGACTGTCATTCCCGCCGATATAAAAAAAGTATCCGATATTATGAGCACGGAATACCTCAACGATCCTTGAGAAATCATTTGTCTGCTGGTCCTTTAATTTGTAACGGCAAGTTCCGATACTACCGGCAGATGGTGTATTTTCTAACAGTTTAATTTCTTTTTGATCCTGTGAGGATAAGTTTAATAATTCTTCTTTCAGAACACCTTCTATTCCATGCCACCCAGCATAAACAGTTCCAAATACTTCAGGATACTCAAAGCAGGTTTCAATAATTCCTCTAAGGGAGTTATTTATTACGGGTGAAGGTCCGCCGGATTGTGCAACTATAACATTTTTTATCATGATAAATCGATTAAAACTAAACTCCGCCAAATGCGCTATACCCGCCGTCAACAGGAAGTACGATACCCGTAATAAATCCTGACATTTCTGATAACAGGAACAAAGCGGTTCCCTGAAGATCATCAGGATGTCCGAATTTCCCCATTGGGGTATTAGCAATTATCTTTTTACCCCTGGGGGAATAATCCCCGGTTTTTTCATCCATCACAAGGAATCTGTTCTGGTCGGTTAAAAAAAATCCCGGGGCTATAGCATTAACACGGATCCCGACTTTTGCCAGATGAACCGCAAGCCACTGAGTAAAATTATTTACAGATGCTTTGGCTGCAGAATAGGCAGGGATCCTGGTGAGGGGTTTGAGAGAATTCATTGATGAAATATTAAGGATAACTCCATGTTTGTGTTTGACCATATCCCTGGCAAACACTTTTACAGACAGAACAGTACCCAGAAAATTCAGAGCAAAGACCTTTTCAAAACCTTCCAGAGGTAGTCCGAAGAAAGAATCCTCAAGATCAGAAACGGATTCATTGGTCAGTTCTTCCAGTTTGGTTGTTGCTTCCGGAGCATTGCCACCGGCACCGTTAATAAGGAAATCAACCGGTCCGAGCTCTTTAATAACCTGTTTATGTGCTTTTTCAAGGGATTCACGATCCAGCACATTAGCCTGGATACCGATGAACTTTGTCCCTGTTTCGGAGGAAAGTTCCCTGGCGTTTTTCCTGGCTTTATCTAAATCGATATCCAGGATAGCGGTTTTCACTCCGGCTGATCCCAGCGCATGAGCTAATGCAGTTCCGATCACCCCGGCGCCGCCGGTAATTACACCAACTTTGTTTTTCAGATCATTAAATGAGTTATTCATAATATCCGTCCTTATTTAATTCAAATTCCAAATAATCATTCAGATTCTCCCTGGTTATGATATACAGTGGCATAAAATTGTTTTTCCTGATTTGCTTCTTAAACACTATATGGTGGAAAAGAGCATAAGTACCTTTGAATGCCTGTTCTACTGGTTTTTGGCAGATAAGGAAATCAATTATACCCTTTTCTAAAAAAGCGATATTATCCCTTGTCAGATTATAACCAATAAGGGTTATTTGATTTTTTCCTTTATGATTCAGATAACTGGGTTTATTTGGTCTTATTCAGCTTCGGGGATCATTTCAAAAGGGATAATTATCATAGATTGGTAATCATCCCCGCAGTCTTTCATATCAAAATCATCCTCTTCGTAATGCCATTTGATTTCGACTTTCTTATCGTTTCTAACGATCTCTTCCATTTTCCTGAAGATTGCCAACAGTACTTTTGAAGAACTGGTGTTGAAGTATTCCAGTTGTATTCTAACTTCTGTGTAATCCAGCGGGTCTTTGATATAATCATCAAGCCAGGAAAGAAAAGGAGCATAAAAACTACTGTGGTTCTCAGGGATGGATTTCCCGCTTATTACCAGAAGTTTCTTATCCTTATCAAACCTAATGGTAGGAGTTTTTTGTGTTCCCTCAATAAAATATGGTTCAATTTTCATTTAAAACAAGATACTATTAAGAATGAACTTAATATAGAAAGTATAAATATATTAATTATTTTTTGTTTTTGGAAGTTTTTTCGACTCAATTCTGGTTTGAACTTCATATTCCCATTTGCATTTTTGGGAACAAAACACTTTTGGAATGCTAAAAGCACTGTCAATGAGATATAGTCTCTCTTCACAAATTGTTTTACCGCACCATGAACAATGAGTTATCATTTTTTTTAGTTGTTAAAAAAAACTGTTGGGTGGGTTAATTTCAGATGCCTTTTCTTGATTATTGCCCATAACCCAACAGTTTATCTCCATGTACCCCGGTGAATAATTCGTAAGAACAAGGAGCCACTCAAGTGTAAAAATAATGTAATTCTGCCTTATTGAAACAAGTTTAGTGTTCTATTATGTGAATAGCTTCTTTTCTTGGATGAAACAGTGAAAATTCAGTATGAAGAAGATAAGGAAGAAGGCAAAAGGCAGAATGAAGAGAGAAAAGGAGAAAAGGAGAGGGGGCGAAGAGGCGATAAGGCGACGAAGAGATGAGGCGTTGAACTAGTAACACTTTTTCACAGCAACACAGCATCACATTAAAAATGGTCTTTAAGCTCCCTGAAATACGGATTAGTTTGCTGAGATAACAGAAGGTCGATAGTTAATTGAAGTTTCTTTTCTCTGATTCAGAAAGGATCCAACTGGGAAAGTTTTTAGATTTTGGTTTTTCCCCATAAAACAGATCATCCAGTTTTACTGCAATTTGTCTGAAAATAAAGTTTCGCCTTACACCTGTACGAATTACCCTGTGTAATAAATTATCAGGATGAGAATATGGACAGGAAATAACACATTTACCACAGTCAGTGCCCGACTGACACCAGTATGTATAGCAAGCTTCAGAGTTTATCTGCCACCTGAGAGTTCCGGAAATTTGTCTCCTCTCTGCTTTTGGTATTGCCTGAGCGGGGCATACAACAGCACATTTATTACAGTGGTTACAAAAATCCAGTATTGACATATCATTTTTTTTCTGATCCTTAATAAGTGGGATGTTTGTTGTAACAACAGCTATTCTTACCCTGGTACCGTGTTTTGGTGTTATTAGCAACCCCATACGACCTATTTCTCCTAATCCGGCATCTCTTGCTACAAGGGGACATATCAACTCATAGTTTGCATCGATATGAGCCCGGGCATCATATCCTAATTCCCTGATAAAGTGAGCTATTTGTATTGCTATCGCCCCTGAGGATAAATATTTTTGTGCCGATTCCATTACTGTTGGTGCAGCGGGGGCAGCAGACATCATTTCATAATCCATTTCAACAGTAAAGGCAATTGCAAAACGATGGCTGTTGTGAATGGTTTTCCCATACCGGTCTCCCCGGCCGGCAACTGTATATAAATGGTAGTCTTGTAGTTCGGTAATGCCGGCATCCAAAGCACCAAGCTTTTTTGCCCAGGACTTAATATATTTTGTGAGAGTTTCAGGATCTCTGTTTTGTTTTTTCGTGGATTTTTGTCCGTTTACCCCGGCCGCTAAATAACTTACTGTGGCAAAACTGGCTTCAGCGGAGGCAAATCCATATGTATGAGCAAATCTGGTTTGCAGAGATAGTAGCCCCGGTTCTTTTCTAAATATATTATCAGGTGATTTATGTTCGGGGTGTTGTTTATAATAGTCACTAAAGATTAAAGTATTCTGCATAAGCTCTCTTCTCGAAAATATTGTAATCCGCTCATCAATTCCTGAAATAGGAGACCCTGATGGTTTAGGTGGTTTTCCTTTAAGGGGCAAAATAAATAGTATTAATAATGAGAGAATTATACCCGAAAGAAGAAGTGATACTGTTGTAAAGAACGGAAATACAAGCAGCAGGGAAAAAGGTGTGATCAGAATAATCGCAGTAAACAGTAAAATTAAGGCAGCTCTTTTTTCATTCTCACAGATTGAAATAATTATGGCTGCCAGAAATGCTACAGTCAGGATAATTCCGAAAGAGATCAGTATATTTTGTAACATACAATGAGTGTCAATTTTTTCGAAAATACAAAAAATGAATGTTTTTGCAACTTTTCTAAATATTAATCGTCTATTGTTATGGAATGATTCTTGTAGAAATTATTCAAGTTATTTAAAAATTTAGAACTATACTAAGATGACTGTTGATTTAAAAGCAAACGAAGTGGTTTTGAAAGCAGGTGATTCAAAACAACTGGTTGGTGAGAAAAAAGTTAAAGGTAAATTAATCATCACTAACCAGAGGATCTATTTTAAAACATTTGAGAAAAACGATACTCATCATAACATGGAGATAATACCGGGAAATATAAAGGAAGTTATATATTTCAATTTTATGAAGATTTTCCCAACCGGTCTTAACCTGATTATGCGGGATGGTTTAAGCAATAAATTCCTGGTCGGAAGACGGAATGATTTTGGTTTGATGAT
>JAUVHQ010000253.1 GCA_030593185.1 Bacteroidota bacterium | reverse complement strand
ATACTGGTTTAACTTCATTAAGTCTTGTCCCCTGTTTAATACAGCGATAAAAACGTATTTTTCATCAGGTGACCAGGCAATATTTGTAAGATACTGTTCTTTAGGTTCCCCTGTTTGAATCATTGTTTTCTTACCTGTTTCAATATCATAGATCCATAATGTCACTTCCTCACTTTTCATACCTGCCATTGGATATTTAATATTTTCAAGAGCAGCTATTCTACCTGAGATATCAACAAGAGGATAATCAGCAACCATGGTTTCATCCTTTCTATAATAGGCAAGGAATTTACCTCCTGGTGACCAGAAGGTACCATTGGTTATCCCAAATTCATTCCTATGTACAGTCTGCCCGGAAATAATTCCGGGATTATCTTCGTCTGTAACCCGGATTACCTTTCCATTTGTACTAACAAATAAATTATTACCAATTGTATAAGCAAGAAAATTATTTGGTTCACATACATCGATATTATCTGCTCCCTCAGGATAATTAATTATCACATCAAATGATCCTGTTGAAATATTATAAATAAACAGGTTATTGTTTTCTATATACTCCAGCTGTTCAGAATTTTTCCAAAAGAACCTGGGAAATTTCTTAAGATTAATTGAATCATGATTTTTTAAGGCGCTATTCAGATCTGAAATATGCAGAAGTGAAACAATATTGCTGTTTTTTACATTTCCCTGAAATAAAGTGTCGTTTTTAACAAAAGTATACCTGCCAATTTCTCCCTGCCACTGAAGCTGATTAAGATTTTGGGGGGCAAATTTTGTTCTGGAGCCCAATACTACATCCTCCAGAGTCAGAATGTTTTGTGCGGAAGAAATATAACAAACTCCCAATATCAGCAATATAAATAATTGATTTTTTCTCATCTTATCACATTTAAAATTTAGTTATACAAGCAAGTATACAATATATTTTTAAAAATTGTTCGGAACAAACTTCAATAAAATGAAATGACCTGAATCTTTGTAACTAATCAGTCAGCAGTCCACAGTCAACGGTCGGTAAGAAAGCAAATAACAATCAAACAATTATTACACACGATCACTTAATCACATTCCTGGTAAATCGGGACTGAAAAGCATAAATAGCCCGGTCTTTAGATTGCCGACTGCCGATTGAAGATTGCCGACTTAAAAATGCAAAGTATAGTAAAATTAACCATTTTGGGCATTCAAAACTTAAGACACTGAATAGTTATAAATCCTTTATTTTGGTATTATTAACTCTCACTTTTGATAATTTTAATGTTTTTTGCTTACTTGCTTAATTGATATTTGCCGGATTTATATTAAAATGATCATATTTTAGAAATTTTATAAGTATTTTAGTCATTATAAACTGATATATTATGAGTGCACAAATATTAAAAGCTCTAATGCAACTCTTTGCAATAATTGCAAGACCTGCCAGTAATGAAGCAGACAGGCGAACAGTTGTTGAGGCATTTTTACGTAATCAACTTAACCAGGAATTGGTAAAGGAGTATATTGAAGTTTTTGATGACTTCTATAACATTTATCAAAATAAACAAAAGGAAAAAGAAAAACAAAGAAGGCGAATTTCTGCAAGCTCTGTAAGGGTTTTAAAAATATGTACAGAAATTAACAATCAACTTACTCAACAACAGAAGATAATTGTACTTATCCAGCTATTCGAATTTTCAAAATCTGATGGAGATTTAGTAACAGATCAAGAACTGGAATTCATTAAAACTGTTTCGGACACTTTTAACATTTCGATAGAAGAATACAACACAATTGAATCATTTGTAATATTTAGTTTCGACAAATTACCAAGTTCTCCCGATGTTCTCATTCTTGACAATAAGGAAGATTTTTCCCATCCAGAGACGAAGCACCTTGTTGTTAAACCATTAATTGGACAGATCAGGGTTCTTAATATACCCTCTGCTAATATGTATGTTTTAAGATATATGGGAGACAGTGAATTATACATGAACGGGCAACTTCTCCAGCAAGACAGGGTATTTGTATTTAATCCGGGTTCCTCAATCCGTGACCCAAAAACACAACCTATTTACTACAGCGATATTATTAGTCAATTCAGACCTGAACTTAAGGAATCAAGAATTGTATACCAGGTTAAGGATATTGAGTACAGATTTAAAGGAGGAAAATTGGGTATACACAAATTAAGTTTTAATGAAGAATCTGGCAGACTTGTTGGTATAATGGGTGCAAGTGGAGCTGGTAAATCAACCTTGTTATTTGTTCTGAATGGCACAAATGTACCGACCACCGGGCAGGTACTTATAAATGGAGTAGATATCCATAGGGAATCTGAAGTTATTGAAGGTCTTATTGGTTTTGTTTCACAGGACGATTTGTTAATTGAAGAACTTTCAGTATATCAGAATTTGTTATATAATGCAAAACTTTGTTTTGGTAATTATACAGAAGAAGAAATTATTGAGACTGTTCACAAGGTTCTGAAAAACCTTGGATTATTTGAAATTAAAGACATGAAGGTCGGGAGTCCACTTGACAAAAAAATCAGTGGCGGACAAAGAAAAAGGTTAAATATAGCGCTTGAATTAATTCGTGAACCATCAGTACTGTTCCTTGATGAGCCAACTTCAGGACTCTCATCACGTGACTCAGAAAACATTCTTGATCTGTTGAAAGAACTGGCACTTAAGGGAAAGCTTGTTTTTGTTGTTATCCATCAACCCTCTTCCGATATTTTCAAGATGTTTGACAAGCTTATTATTCTTGATACCGGAGGTTTCTTAATATACAACGGTGATCCCATTGAATCAATCATTTATTTCAAAAACAAAGCACATCATGCAAACTGGAACGAGAGTGAATGTACAGATTGCGGTAATGTAAATCCGGAACAAGTATTCAATATTGTCGAATCGCATGTACTGAACGAGTATGGTAAAGTAACCAATACCAGAAAAATATCACCCACTGAATGGAACAGTTTTTACAAAAAATCATTAGAAAAAAGTGATGAAAAGTTAGAACTGGTTGAAGAAATTCCGGAAATACACTTCAAAACACCAAATAAATTTAAACAATTCGCAATTTTCATTAAACGAGATGTTTTATCAAAACTCGCTGATACTCAATACCTTGTTATTACATTACTGGAAGCACCCATATTAGCTTTCGCCCTGGCTTTTCTGATTAAATACTGGGATGAAAGTGTCACTAATCAATTAGGATATACACTTCTGGATAACAGCAATTTACCTATTTACATTTTCATGTCGATTATTGTTGCCTTTTTTATGGGGCTTATGGTAAGTGCCGAAGAAATTATTAAAGACAGGAAAATACTAAAAAGAGAGGCATTTCTTAACTTGAGCTGGACCAGTTATTTATTCTCAAAAGTAGCTGTGTTATTCACAATATCAGCCATTCAGGCATTTATTTTTGTAATGGTTGGTAACACTATTATTGAGATAAAAGGTATGTATCTTGCTTACTGGATAGTGATGTTCAGCGTCTGGGCTTCGTCTAATGTGCTTGGGCTTATTATTTCTGACAGTTTCAGAACAGTGGTAACCATTTACATGATTATTCCTTTCCTGGTCATCCCACAGATGATACTTAGTGGTGTAATGATAAAATTTGAAAAGTTAAATCCTGCTGTCTCATCCCCCAAACAAATTCCCTTTTATGGAGAATTTATACACGCAAGATGGGGATACGAAGCGTTGGCTGTTTATCAATTCAAAAATAATGATTACCAGAAACAGTTTTATATTTACGATAAAACAATGAGTAAAGCTAATTATAAAAAACTCTACTGGTATAATGAATTGAAGAATAAAACTAATAATATATCCCGGTTAATAAGTAAGGACGAAAGAGATAATAATAGTTTTTCACAGGATTTATTAGTTCTGCGTAATGAAATTGGCAAAGAATTAATTAATAACCCAAAAGTAAAATTTAAATATCTTGATTA
>JAUVHQ010000055.1 GCA_030593185.1 Bacteroidota bacterium | reverse complement strand
CAGGTTGTTTGGTTGCTGGTACTCCCTTACTGTTTTACGCACCTATTGGAGCTTAATAACTATATACTATTGCACAAAACAGGAAGCATAGCATTACGGCTATGCTTTTTATTAAACAATTAATTACGTTATTAATAACGGCATTAATTACGTTATTAATAACGTTATTATATTTATGAAATTTTGTCGACACGAAAAAATATAGTTACACCTTAACCCCGATAACCAAAATATCATCAACCTGCTCGGTGTTTGCCATCCATTCATTCAGTGTGTCTTCAAGAACTTTCTTTTGTTCTTCCAAAGGTTTGTGCAGATTATCGGACAATAGCTGTTTGAGATTCTTGATCATGAATTTCTTTTCTTTTGGTCCGCCGTGTTAAAATAGTGCAATTATAACCTATGTAGATAGATATTTAATACTTATAATATTGTTTAAGAAACATTTAATAAAGTAAAGAAGAGTGTACCCCGGGTACTCTATTTGGCAAGGAACTCAATTGCTTTCTGCAGGGTCCGGTCTGATCCTGCATAAACATAATAAAACCCTTCATTATTAAAAAAGTTTCGGGTAATATAGGCGAACAATTGGGTTTTGATAATATCTCCGGAAATTTCCAGGTCATCGGAGTTTTCTTTTACATCATTTTCACCCGCATAATTGATAAATTTTTCATAGATACTGGTTTGATCCAGATAGCGAATAAGGTCATTGCAATTTTCAAATTTCTCTAATTTTTGCCTGTTCTTATCAGAATATTCAAATGAGAAGCGATAAATTAATCCTTTATGCCGGATTTTCATGAAATAATCGGTTATGTAAGAAGTGTCAATAGGAACAAATAGATCAGGCATTATTCCACCGCCGCCAAAAACCAGTTTGCCTTCAGGGGTGTAGTATTTTAGTGAATCGGAAAAATGGATGCTGTCTTTTTCTGCAAATTCACCGTTTTCGAACCGTTCATTCAGATCGGAGTAATATTCATCGCTGCCATTATTATATGACTTTTGGATACTGCGTCCTGTTGGTGTATAGTATCTGGCTATAGTAAGGCGCATGGCAGATCCATCTGAGAATAGTATAGGTTCCTGGACAAGTCCTTTACCAAACGAACGTCTTCCTATTATTGTTCCGCGATCGTTATCCTGTATAGCGCCTGCTAATATTTCACTGGCTGAAGCTGACCATTCATCAATAAGAATGACAAGATCACCGGTAAGAAAAGCTCCCTCTTTAGTGGCAAGTATCTCATTTCTTGGGCGGGCTCTTCCCCGGGTATAAACAATCAGGTTTCCCTTTTCAAGGAATTGGCCGGCAATATTTGTTGCTGCATCCATATAACCACCGCCATTAGCTCTAAGATCAATAATTAATTTCTTCAGTCCCTTTTCCTTTAGTTTATTAATTCCTTCAAGGAACTCAGAGAAAGTGGTTCGTGAAAATTTATTTATTTTAATATAACCGATAATATCATTGATCATCATAGCAACATCAACGCTATAAAGAGGAATTTCATCCCTGATTATCTCAAACTCAAGCAGTTCACTTAATCCTTTTCTTTTTACAATAACATTTACTTCCGATCCCCTTGGCCCTTTCAATCTTTTTATCACCTGTTCGGTAGGCATATTTACTCCGGCAATTATTGTATCATTAACCCTGGTTATCCTGTCACCCGGAAGAATACCTACTTTATCTGAAGGTCCTCCCGAAATTGTATTCATCACAACAACAGTATCTTTAGGCATATTGAATTCGATACCAATCCCATCAAAATTTCCTTCAAGCGGTTCATTTATCCGGCTAAAATCCCTGGCAGGGATGTAAACGGAATGTGGGTCCAGTTCTTTTAACATCGCGGGAATAGCAGCTTCTACCAACTCATTTTTTGAAACAGTGTCTACATATTCAGATTCGATATAATTAATTATGGAATGTAATTTATCTGCTTTTGGATGTATAGAAATAGATCTGCCGGTTTGATTATTATTGAATAGCAAACCAATAAGAATTCCGCCGACAAGAAAAACAGACAATAGCAGAGGAAGGTAAATATTCCGTTTTGTGTTCTTATAGTCCATATATATTAAATTTTACCCATCATGGATGTTTTATCTATCCACTGATAATATTTTCAAAAAATACGATTTCAATATTTGCTTTCCTGAGTAATTCAAGCCCATCATTTTTACGGTATTGGTTACAGTAAACGACCCTTTTTATGCCTGACTGGATTATTAGTTTGGCACATTCCATACAGGGACTGGTAGTAACATAAAGAGTGGCATTTTCGCTGGAGTTGTTTGATTTTGCCACTTTTGTGATAGCATTTGCCTCAGCATGCAGAACATAAGGTTTTGTTTTACCTGAATCATCTTCACAAATATTTTCGAATCCCGAAGGAGTGCCGTTATATCCATCGGATATTATCATCTTATCTTTAACTATCAAGGCTCCTACTTTCCTTCGTTTGCAATAAGAATTTTTTGACCAGATATCTGCCATTTCAAGATACCGGCGATCAAACTGTTCCTGCTTTTCGTTATAGGGATGTAATGAGTTATTACTCATGTTTGTTAAGTTACATTAAATCTCCCTTAGGTACGGTTATTTAATTGTACCCAGAGCCGGGCTCGAACCGGCACGGTATTGCTACCACTGGTGTTTGAGACCAGCGCGTCTACCATTTCCGCCACCTGGGCTTTGGAAGGTTGAAGGATGAAGTTTTTAGACAGATTATAAGCACCTCTTATTTCATTATTCCAAAGAGTTAAAAGTTATAAAGTTATAAAGTTAAAAGTAAGCGTTGAACTTTACAAACTTTCAACATTCTACTTTTCCATTCTTTCAATGTGGGGATGCGAAGATAAAGGAATTGTTTTTTATGAACAAAAATAAAAACAGAGCTTTGCAAATTAATTTAGAAAAATATTTGATTGATAATTTATACTAGTTTTGATTTTTCTCCAAAACGAAGGCTGAGGCTGAGGCTAAGGCTGAGGAAGATAAGAGGTTTTAGAAGTTTAGGGCTAAAACAATAAAATGCTATAACCCGGTATATATCAATGAATAATTTTAAAATACCGATACGTACAATTTCGAAGATTTTTTTATTTTTGTTTATTCATTATCAAAAACAAAAAATCAATTATTCATAAACCCTAATAAATAAAAGAAATGGAAATCAACACAAAGCAGATGCTTAAAAACCTTGGCATAAAGGATATAAATCAAGGTGTTTCAACAGGAGCAAACTGGATGAAATGCCAGGGGGACATAACCTGTTCAATTTCACCAATTGATGGGAAAGAAATAGCTAAAGTTCAGAATGCCTCAAAAGAGGAATACGAAAGTGTTGTTCAAAAAGCACAGGAAGCATTCAATATCTGGAGAAAAATGCCTGCTCCCGCAAGAGGAGAAATTGTTCGTCAGATTGGACTGGCTCTTCGTGAAGCAAAAGATGATCTTGGTAAACTTGTAACCCTTGAAATGGGGAAAATTTACCAGGAAGGTCTTGGTGAGGTTCAGGAAATGATTGATATTTGTGATTTTGCTGTTGGACAGGCAAGATTGTTAAATGGTATCACTATGCATTCCGAACGACCTGACCACAGAATATACGATCAATACCATCCACTTGGAATTGTAGGTATTGTTACAGCATTCAATTTCCCGGTAGCAGTCTGGGCATGGAATGCTATGATAGCAGCTATTGCAGGTGATGTTGTAATCTGGAAGCCAAGTTCAAAAACCCCTCTTACTGGTATAGCTGTACATAATATTATTGCAAAAGTACTTACAGATAACAATCTGCCAGAAGGGGTATTTAACCTTATGATAGCCAAATCCTCGGTTCTTGGAGATAATTTCTTGTCAGATAAACGGATTGTTCTGATCTCGGTTACGGGATCTACGGTTGTTGGGAAAAGGGTTGGTGAAATAGTAGGAAAGCGTCTTGGTAAAACTATCCTTGAATTGGGTGGAAATAATGCTATTATCATCTCTCAGCATGCCGATCTTGATATGTCTATACCTGCTGTGGTTTTCGGAGCATTGGGTACTGCAGGTCAGCGCTGCACCAGTACACGTAGGATAATAATTCACGAATCAATTTATGAGGATGTAAAGACGAAACTGGTAAATGCTTACCGGCAGGCTGCAAAAAAAATCGGCAATCCACTTGATCCAAACACACTTGTAGGTCCGGTAATTGACGGTATGGCTGTTGATCTTTTTCATAATGCTTTAGAGCAGGCTAAGAAAGAAGGTGGCAATATTGTTATAGGAGGGAATATTCTTGATCCTGATAAATTTGGTTCTTCTAATTATGTTGATCCGGCAATTGTTGAAGTTGAAAACCACTATAATATAGTACAGGAAGAAACATTTGCACCTATTTTATACCTGATAAAATATAAAACGATTGATGAAGCAATCAGTATAAACAATGATGTGCCCCAGGGTTTATCCTCAGCAATATTCTCTCTTAATTTAAGAGAAGCAGAGCAATTCCTTTCAGAGGTAGGGTCTGATTGCGGAATAGCTAATGTGAACATCGGTACATCAGGAGCTGAAATTGGTGGTGCATTTGGTGGTGAAAAAGATACAGGAGGTGGCAGGGAGTCGGGGTCTGATTCCTGGAAAGCTTATATGAGAAGACAGACCAATACAATTAATTGGAGTACTGAACTGCCTCTTGCCCAGGGGATAAAGTTTGATTTGTAGGATAAGACACAGTTTTACAAATTGGTTAATAAAACCCTTAATTTTTAGGTTTCATTATTAATTAGGTAATAGTCAGCAGTCCACAGTCAGCAGTCCACAAAAAAACAAATAACAATCAAACAATTATAACACATATTTTAATTACATTCCCGATTTATCGAGACTGACAAGTATTAATAGTCCAGTCTTCAGATTGCCGACTGCCGACTGTTGACTGCCGACTTAGAAAAGCAAAGTATAATGAAATTAGCCAATAACAAACTAAAAACATTGAAATTCCGATACAATTAATTGCTTCATGCTATCCGGCATGGGATATTGTTTTTCTTTTCAGGAATTGCTTTACGGTAGTGAAAATTCCTTCGGGATCAAAACCACATTCATGGTATAATTCTCCGGGTGTACCATGTTCGATAAAATGATCAGGAACCCCCATTCTTTTCACTCGGGAAGAGTATTGATGTTCAGCCATAAATTCGATAACAGCTGAGCCGAATCCTCCGACAATAGTTCCGTCTTCAATTGTAATTACAGATTGAAATTCATTAAAAACCTTGTGTAAGATCTCGTTATCCAGGGGTTTTACAAATCGCATATCATAATGACAGACACTGATGTTCTCCTTTTTCAAATGTTCAGTAGCTTCAACAACAAAATTCCCAACATGTCCGATTGACAGGATAGCGATATCATGCCCCTCACTTATCAGGCGACCTTTACCTACAGGAATTTTACGAAATGGTTTTTTCCATTCCGGCATTACACCACCGCCCCTGGGATAACGAATAGAGAATGGTCCCATTTTATCTTTTTGTGCAGAGTACATTAGATTGCGTAACTCTTCTTCGTTCATGGGAGCACTTACTGTCATGTTAGGCACATTCCTCATGTATGCCAGGTCGAAAACACCCTGATGCGTTGCTCCGTCCTCACCAACTATCCCGCCCCTGTCAAGACAGAAAACAACATCCAGATTCTGGATAGCAACATCGTGGATTACCTGATCGTAAGCCCTTTGCATAAATGTAGAGTATATATTGCAGAAAGGCTTCATTCCTTGTTTTGCTAACCCGGCTGAAAAGGTAACTGCATGCTGTTCGGCAATTCCAACATCAAATACCCTGTCAGGCATTTTTTCCATCATTAAATTCAATGATGAACCGGTAGGCATGGCGGGAGTTATCCCAATAATTTTTTCATTCTTCTCAGCAAGCTCAATGATGGTGTGTCCAAAAACATCCTGGTATTTTGGTGGTTTAACCTTGTCTGTTTTTACTTTAAGGATTTCGCCCGTGGTTTTATTAAATTTTCCGGGAGCGTGAAACCGCGTTTGATTAAGCTCTGCCTGTTTAAAACCTTTGCCTTTTACTGTCTGACAATGAAGTAATTTTGGTCCGGGAATGTTCTTAAGGTCATTGAGTACCTGTGTAAGGTGCATTACATCATGTCCGTCAACAGGTCCGAAATATCTGAAATTCATCGATTCAAACAGGTTACTGTGCTTAAGAACAGCCGATTTAAAACCATGTTCAAGATTCTGAATAAGAGAGCGCGGATTGGAACCGGGGAGCTTTATTTTTCCCAGTAATTGCCAGATATCATTTTTAATGCGATTATATGTCTTGCTTGTTGTTATATCAAGAAGGTATTCTTTCATTGCACCTACGTTCTGATCAATAGCAATATTATTATCATTAAGTATGACTAATAAGTCGGAGTTCTGAGTTCCGGCATTATTTAACCCTTCGAATGCAAGACCTGCAGTCATGGCACCATCTCCAATTATTGCTACAACGTGCCTCTCCTCGTCTTTCTTCCGGGTAGCAATAGCCATTCCCAAAGCTGCAGAAATTGAGGTAGATGAATGCCCAACACCAAAGGAATCATATTCACTTTCATCGGGTTTAGGGAAACCGCTTATCCCTTTGTATTTACGGTTTGTGTCAAATATTTCCCTGCGGCCGGTAAGTATCTTATGTCCATAGGCCTGGTGTCCTACGTCCCAGACAATAAGATCGTATGGTGTGTTGTATACATAGTGCAGAGCAACTGTAAGTTCAACAACCCCCAGGCTGGCACCAAAATGACCGGGATTGGAACTTACAACATCAATGATGAATTGTCGCAACTCGCAACTTACCTGTGGGAGTTCTTCCAGAGAGAGTTTCCTGAGATCATCAGGAGTTACAATACGGTTAAGTAATTTATAGGCATCATCTGACATGACCAAATCATTATGTAGATGCAAAGATATGAATTTCTGAAAAAAAGTTGTTAATATTGAATTATGAAACGAACATAAACTTTCTTAATCAAAAATTTCACTCAGGGGAATGATTAAAATAAGTTCATGTGAGTTCCTGAAACCTGCTTGCAGGTTCATGAACACCTTATTGATTTTATAATTGTGAATAATGTATTATAAATTTTTTGTAAAATCCATTAACAAAAAATTTTAAACAGATGAACTTAAACATAAACAACATGCAGATACAGCTAAAAAAAGTAGTTATTTTTTCAATAGTAATTTCCACGGTATTTTCCTGTGTGCCTACCCGGCAATTTAATGATATTCAGGAAAAAAACCGGAAACTACTTACCGAGAAAGATTTATTGAAATCAGAAAATCAGAGATTCTCGGTTGAGAACAAGGAATTAACATCAGAATTTAAAAGCCTGGAAGGGAAAATTAAAGAGATAGAAAAACAACACCGGGATAAAACCGAAGAGTGTGATATGTTAATGAAAGATTTTAACCGTGTAAACAGGCAATATATTGATTTACAGAAAGCCCAGGAAGAGCTTATTAAGGGGAATGACAAAGAAACAAGAAGATTATTGAAACAATTACAGGTTACACAGGAAAGTTTGCAGGAGAAAGAGGATGAACTTCGGGAACTTGAAGTATCTCTGAGTAGTAAGAAACAAAATCTTGAAGAATTGCTTTTTGAACTGGATCAAAGAAATGCAAGACTTATTGAGCTTGAAAAAATACTCCAGAAAAAAGATTCTGTTGTTCTGGCATTGAAAGATAAAGTTTCGTCTGCATTAATGGGATTTGAAAATGATGGCTTAACAGTAACACTTAAAAACGGAAAAGTATATGTTTCACTTGAGGAGAAACTCTTGTTCGGAACGGGAAGTACAATTGTTAGTACCAGTGGAGTAAATGCGCTTAAAAAACTTGGACAGGTTCTGGAACGGAATACCGATATCAATATTATGATTGAAGGACATACGGATGATGTTCCTTATAAAACGAACAGCGGACCAATTAATGATAATTGGGACCTGAGTGTAAAAAGAGCTACTGCGGTGGTTAGAATATTACTGGCGAATTCATCAATAAATCCTAAACGCCTTATTGCCAGCGGGCGAGGTGAATTTATGCCGGTTGATCCGTTGAAAACAACAGAAGCCAGAAGAAAAAACCGACGAACAGAAATAATACTGACTCCTAAGCTTGATGAATTATTCCGGATACTTGAAAATAATTAGTACTTAAAGTGAGAAGAAGTAATAACTTTAGGCATTCTAGTGTCATGTAAAACTTGTTTTGACGGTTGAAGAACTAAATATTTACGACAAATTAAGATTGACACAACACTAGCCATTAAATTGTTACTTTTTGGCTATTTGGGTACAATAAAAAAATGGATGTTTACCACTTGCTACGAAAGCTCACTATTCGTAAAATATGGAACTTCTTGTTGCTTAGCATAAGTTATTTTCTGTCAATAGTTTTTAAGAAACACTTCTTGTGGGGCTATCCCCCGAATTTAGCAATAGAACCCTCTTCATTATGCAACCTGAGTTGCCCGGAATGTCCGGCAGGAACCAATAATCTTTCCGGAGTAAAAGGGTTTATGGATATAGGATTATTCAATAAGATACTTGATGAAACCGGTCTTTATCTTACATTTCTTACTCTTTATTTCCAGGGTGAACCTTTTCTTAATAACCGGCTCTTTGACATGATAAAAAGGGCAGTAGGAAGAAATATATATACAGCTACCTCCACCAACGGACATTTTCTTACAACTGAGAATGTCAGGGGAATAATTGAAAGCGGACTTGACAGGCTGATTATTTCAATTGACGGAACTACGCAGGAGGTTTATGAAAAGTACAGGGTGGGAGGGGATTTGAAAACAGTGATTTCCGGGATTGAAAAAGTTGTGAAATGGAAAAAGAAACTTCATTCATCGAAACCATTCGTGATTATTAGCTTCCTGGCATTAAGGACCAACGAACACCAAATAAAGAATATCAAAGAGTTAGGGAAAAAACTTGGTGTTGATAAGGTAGTGATTAAAACAGCACAGGTAAAAGATATGAGTTGCAGGAATGATCTGGTTCCGGCAGGTGAAAAGTTAACACGTTATAAATTTGTTGACGGGCATTATGAATTAAGGAAAAAACTTACTAACCGCTGCCGGCGTGTTTGGAGCTCTCCGGTTATGACTTTTGATGGACACACCGTGCCTTGTTGTTTTGATAAAAATGCCGAACATTCTATGGGAGAAATAACAACAAGCAATTTTATGAATATTTGGTTTGGTAATTGCTTCAGGGATTTTAGAAAGAGAATTCTGAATGGGAGAGAAACAATAAATATTTGCTGTAATTGTACAAGTGGTCAAACTATATTTGTTAGAAAAAATGGCTAGTCCGGATATCGTAAAGCTGTTGAAAACAAAGCGAGCTAAGGGTTAAGTTTTTTTATTATATTACAACACAATTATTATCTGTAGTTCTTACAATTTGTTTCATTATTATAATTTAATTCCAATTTGTTATGAAAATATTAAAAAAGATTGCCATTGTTGTTACAGTTCTGATCGTAATTATAGCAATTTCGGGATATTTCTTTTTGCACCATCTATCGCATAAAGGAGTACCCGATTATAGCCAGGACATTAACCTGAAGAATCTCAGCGAAGAAGTAATTGTTTACCGCGATTCACTGGCTATTCCTCACATAATTGCACAAAATGACGAGGATCTTTATAGGGCGGTGGGTTATGTTATGGCACAGGACCGTTTGTGGCAAATGGATTTTTTAAGACGGGTAACAACGGGAAGATTATCTGAAATTTTTGGTGAAAATTATGTTGAACCCGACCTGTTTCTTAGATCGTTACGAATATCTGAAAAATCGCAACTTATTTTATCAAAAGCAGAACCTGAAATGATAAAAGCTCTTGAGGCTTTTTCCGATGGGGTGAATCAATATATTGAACAAAATGAGAAAAGTTTACCTCTTGAATTCAGTGTTCTTGGATATAAACCTGATAAATGGGAACCTTTATATTCATTGAATATGATTGGTTATTTGGCATGGGATCTGACAAAAGATACTTATTCAAGTGAAGTGATATTTTATGAGCTATTAGAAAAATTTGGCGAAGAAAAAATGAAGGATCTTATACCTCAGGTTGGAGGCAGACCCGATCTTGTTTATCCTGATTTTAAGTTTGGTGATGAAAAATTTGAATTTATCAAGGAAATAGCAGCACACCAGAAAGTATTACAGGATATCGGAGCTCAGGTATTTTGTGGAAGCAATAACTGGGCTGTGTCCGGTGAAAAAACAGTATCAGGGAAACCGTTATTTGCAAATGATATGCACCTGGGATTAAATGCACCTGGGATATGGTACCAGATGCATCATATTATTGAGGGGAAAATGAATGTGACCGGAGTTGTTGTACCCGGTCAGCCACTTATTGTTTCCGGGCATAATGACAGCATTGTCTGGGGTATGACAAATC
>JAUVHQ010000071.1 GCA_030593185.1 Bacteroidota bacterium | reverse complement strand
TTTTTTTGATTTAACAGAACGTCATTTACCACTGTGAACATTGTATTTTTATTTAATTCCAAATCAGCCTGATTTACAGAAGCAGGATTTTCTTCATAAGCCAGTTCAACTTTCCATACAGTTCTTCGGGTGGTAAAGTTTTTATTTCAGTCATAGTTGTTTAATTATTATGTCTGAATTTGAGTTTACCTGGTAATTCTTGCCACAATGGTTAATTGAAACAGGTTTAGTCCCTTTGTTAATGATGTGCAGAATATCATGTTTTACTATTACTTCGAGCAAATTGCTTTTCCAATAAAGAGGATAGATAATCTGAGAAATTTCCTTCGGTAGTTTTGGTTCAATTCTCAATTTTCCACCAACCATACGCATCCCTCCGAAGCCACAGACAATGATTTGCCACACCCCGCCCAGGGATGCCCCATGTATTCCATGATCGGAAGATTTCATATTCATTCCCATATCAATTGTTGCTGCCTGCTGGTACAAACTGTAAGATAATTCACAATTGCCCAGATCATTTGCCAGGATTGAGTGTGTTGAGAAGCTTAGTGATGAATCGTGTAATGTCCTGGCTTCGTAGTAATTATAATTAGCCAGCTTTACTTCAGGACTAAATTTATTTTCGAGCAGATACATCAGCATTACAACAGATGCTTGTTTTGTAACCTGCATCTTGCCTACCTGACTCAAACTATAATCCAGAAACATAGATCCTACATGCTCCTGGTTTTTATATTTGGTCAGATCAATATCCTTCAGAGTCAAATAAGTATCATCTTGCGGGATAATCCTGTTTTCATTTGGATGAGGGAGGTATATGAGGGGAAGCTTTTCTTCCAATTCTTTGATTTCACTTTCGAGATTCAATATAGGATCAAGCCTGGAAAAAATCTCAGGTTTTCCGTCTTTCAATAAATGATAATAATGAATTGCATTTTCGATGCACCAATAAGCGGTATAATTCGTAAACGCATCGTTATTTACGTGCTCTTTGTATTCATCAGGGCCAATAACTTCATTGATATGATACTGTTTTTTGTCGTTGTTCCACTGTAAACGGCTGGCCCAGAAAATTCCGGTATCCAACAGGATTTCATACCCGTATTTGTCCATAAAATCTTCATCGCCGGTTACCTGGTAATATTGCCAGATAGCAAAAGAAATATCTGAAGTGATATGCTGTTCAATAAATCCACTCCAGATTTTGGTTGATTCACCTGTTATGATATCAGCTGCACCCCAAACCGGAGTTACTTCGCCATCATCAGCCCATGCCGATTCCCATGGAAACATTGCTCCTTTATACCCGTTTTCAATGGCTTTTTTACGTGCTCCATTAATAGTATTGAAGCGGTATTCCAATAAACTTCGTGCGATTTGAGGCTGGGTGAATGTAAAAAAGGGTAACATAAATAATTCAGTATCCCAGAAAGAATGTCCTTTGTAACCTTCTCCTGAAAGACCTTTGGCACCGATTCCCATCCGGTTGTCGTTCGCTGGCGTCATTATTAACAAATGATATTGTGCAAACCTTATTGCCAGCTGATTAAAATCATCGTTACTCTCAACTATAATGTCAATCGCATTCCATTTTTCAGCCCACACTTTTGCCGAAAGATGTTGCAGCACGTTGTATCCCGAATCGCTGGCAGATTTAAGTTGTTCCATCGAATACTCTTTCAAAGACTTCAACGATAATGATTCAAACTCTTTGTCGCGGGTAGTGTATATATTAGATATTTTTTCAAGTTTAATGGTTTGATTAATCTCCACATCTGTATTGTAAATCATAAAGACTTTTCGCCTGTCCATTTCAAAACGGGAGGTTACTTCAGCACCATCCAAAGAAACTGAGTGAGCAGTATTGTGTATAAAAGTGATTCCAGATTGCGTAGTTTGTTGCAGCATTTGCACATACTTTTTGTCGAAAATCCGCTTCTCTCCTTCGTGAAAATGCTGCGCACCGCTGTTGCTCATTTGCCCGTTGATACCGCTATCAAACTGTATTTTTGCTGATTGATTCAATGCCTTGATTTCCACTTCCGCAGCCATCAAATGCAAATTATCAAACGAAATAAAACGTTTAAAGGAAAATTGAAATGCTTTTCCTTCCTCGTTTTTCCAGGTAAATCCCCTGGTTACTTCGCCGGTTTTTAAGTTAAGTGTCCGGTGATAACCGGAAAATGTGCCTTTCTCTAATCCAAACAATTTGCCATCTATCCTGATATCTATGTTTGAAACATCGGCTGCGTTCGGTAGTTCTGTAACATCGTATTCGTCAAACTTATTAAATGTACCGGATACAAACGTGTTGCGCACCTGGTTTATGTATCTTTCCTCCGTGGCCGTGCGCATTCCCATATAGCCATTACCCTGGCAAAAAATGGTTTCACATTTCCCCTGAAACCGCGTATCAAAATCATTTTCTGTAACAAGCCAATTCTTTAAGGCTCCCGTGCCTTTATTATATAACATCATATTTTATCCGATTTTGGTTTTTATCTTATTACTACAAAATACTTTTTTCTGTTTCAACATCAAAGAAATGAAGCCTTTCCAAATCTATTCCTACTGTAAGTTTTTCTCCGGGGATATGTACATTCGAAGAACTGCTTCTGTAGGAATAAATGGTATCCATTCCGTTTAATCTAAAATGGTTATACGTTTCGCTTCCAACATTTTCAACTACCAGTATTTCTATCTCCACATCTGTAGATAAGCGCCTTTCTTTTTCCAGCCCTTTGTCATATACATATTCCGGGCGAAAACCCATGTCTACGCTTTTACCCAGATATTTTTCCATAGAAACCTGCAATGGCGGCGGTATAGAAATTTTCATCCCCTGGGTTACAAAATAGAGTCCTTCTTCTTTTACAATTTCACCTGACACAAAGTTCATCGCCGGGCTTCCTATAAAACCTGCCACAAACTTATTTTGAGGATGTCTGAATAAATTTATCGGGGAGTCTATTTGATGTACCACTCCATCTTTCAGAATCACAATTTTATCGCCCATCGCCATAGCTTCTATCTGATCGTGGGTTACATATACCATGGTGTTTCTTAATTTGCGGTGCAAACGTTTTATTTCGGTTCGCATTTGAACACGCAATTTGGCATCAAGGTTCGATAATGGTTCATCAAACAAAAACACATCGGGTTGCCGCACTATAGCGCGTCCTATGGCTACCCGTTGACGTTGCCCACCCGACATTTCTTTAGGTAAACGGTCAATGTATTCTGTTAATCCCAGAGTTTTTGCGGCATCCGTAACCCTCTGATAGATTTCGGCTTTTGGCATTTTTTTCAACTTTAATCCAAAAGCCATATTATCATACACAGTCATGTGCGGGTACAAGGCGTAATTCTGAAATACCATTGCAATATTTCTATCTTTCGGATGAACAGAATTCATAAGTTTGTCATTAAAAAACAGGTCACCTCCCGAAATATCTTCCAGGCCTGCAATCATCCGCAAAAGTGTGGATTTCCCACATCCCGATGGCCCTACCAATACCACAAATTCTCCTTCCTGTATTGAAACATCTATTCCTTTAATCGCATAATGATTGTTGGGATAAGTTTTCTGCAAATTTTTTATTTCGATGGTTGCCATTAGTCCTTTTTATTTTAAGATGAGTATTGATTTCTTATTGTTCGTGCCTCTGAATTATTCTTTGCCACCTGTTGAAGCAACTCCCTGTACAAAATATCTTTGAAAAATGATAAATATGATTAAAGTAGGAATAGAAACCAGGATGGTTCCTGCCATAATTGCCGGCCAATCGGTTAGTAATTCATATCGCAGAGATGCCATTCCCACAGGCAGCGTAAACATTTCGCTGGTATTGGTAGCTATTAACGGCCACATAAACTCGTTCCATGTTCCCTGAAATGTGTATATAGCTACGGCTGCCAGGGCCGGTTTTGAGTTTGGGATAAATACTTTCCAGAACATCTGAAAATAGTTACAACCATCAATCAAGGCAGCTTGCACCAAATCTTTGGGCATAGTTTCAAAGAATTGCTTCATCAGGAAGATATTGACAACAGTTATCATTCCTGGTAAAATGAGACCCGGATAAGAGTTGATCATTCTAAATTCATTGATGATCAAAAATTTTGGGATAATCAGGATAATCCCCGGAATCATCAGGCTCGCCAGCATAGCTCCGAAAATGAGATTTTTGCCCCTGAATTCCAGTTTGGCAAATGTAAATCCTGCCAAAGCCGAAAAGAAAACATTGGTAACAGTCTGGCAAGCAGTAATTACGACACTGTTAAACAGCCAGGTTGCAAACGGAAGATCTTTCCAGATGTAAATATAATTCCGGAGTGTCCAGCCTGAGTTTACAATCTGTCCTGGCTGATTTATCAGGTTCTTATTGTCAGAAAAAGAAACAATTACGGAAAAGATAAATGGTCCCAGATAAACCATTGCCACCAAACTGAGTATTGTTAATAATAGGATTTTCTGAATTTGAATTGCTCGCATTTTTTATCTTGATTTGAAACAATTGGAACCCTGATTTTAACACGGGTGTCCACGATTTTATATTTTTTTAATATGGATTTGGCGGAAAATATTTTTTTTGAATAACAGTAACTATCATTATAATTCCTGCCAGCACAATAGCAGTTGCGGCGCCATATCCTAATCTGAAATATCTAAATGCGTTCTGATATACATAATATGACATCGTTGTAGTGGCATTATTCGGGCCACCGTCGCTCATTACAAATACCTGGTCGAATACCTGGAAGCAACCTATCAGACTCATTACCACCACAAAATAAGTAACCGGTCGCACCATAGGCACAGTGATATGCCAGAATTGCTGCCTTTTTGTGGCACCTTCCAGTTTAGCTGCTTCATATAATGAATTGGGAATATTTTGCAATCCGGCGAGGAAAGAAACCATAAAGTATCCGGAGGTGGTCCAGATATTCAGCATCATAATGGAAATAAGGGCTGTATGGGGATTAGTAAGCCAGTCGTTAGCTGCAAAACCAAAAATTCCCAGGATAGAATTGAGTAACCCTTCCTTGGAATAAATGGCTACAAAAATGATAGAAGTAACTACCGACGAAGTAACCGCTGGTATGTAAAAAGCAGTACGAAAAAAAGTTCTTCCGCGAATTTTCTGATTCATAACAAAGGCAAGGAACAAAGCCAGCATGGTTTGTATCGGGACTACACCAATGGTGTACAGGACTGTATTAAGCATTGCTTTGTAGAAAATTTTATCGCCAAAAATCTCAATGAAATTGTTTATACCTAAAAAATTTTGTTGCGATGCCATCAATTCCCAGTCGAAAAAACTAATGACCAAAGAAAATAAAATAGGGATAAATACAAATATAGCAAGTAACATCAATGGGAAAAACAGAAAAGTGTATGCCCAGAATTGTTGTTCTTTTTTAGTACTGCTATTTCTTTTCATTTTGATCTTTAATTCGTAGCCTGATACAATCTTTTATAAAACAGAACGAGTAACAATTTTATTAATTTATTTCTTTATTCTTAACGATTTCATATCATCTTCCATTTCCTTAAGTTTTTGCGGGATATCAGCTTTCTCATAAAAAATTGCCTGCATTGCAGATTGTGTGATCGAATACCAGCGTTCGTTATATTCTACCTGAAAAACCCTGGCGAAATCCACGCTTCCCATAAAGTATTTATATTCAGGATGCTTGATATAATCAAGCTGTGCAGCAACACTTTTGCGTGTAGGCATTGCAATACCGGTACTCGTCCACACTTTCATTCCCTCTTTTCCTGTGAGGTAACTCAATAACTTCCATGTTTCTTCTTTGAGCAAATTTTCTTTTGGTGAACTGTATGAAACGGTAAAAGCAATGGTTGCCATTTGTTTCCCTTTTGGCAAAAAAGCAACTTTATAATTTACGTCTGTGTACTGATCTTTGAGCTGTGGAACAAACCATCCTCCGGAAATCACCATTGCGGCACGTTTCCTGCCAAAAACTTCTTCTGTATTATTCATACTTACGTCAGTTGGAATGGTGGCAATGTTATTTTTGTATAATCCGTAGTAATATTCCAAAGCTTCCTGAAATTCCGGTGTATTAAGAGTGAGGTTTCCGTCTTTATCCTGAAAACTGCCCATATTCTGAAACACAAAAGGCATTAGTTTATCGATAGAGGGTTCTACCACAATACCATATTGTTCTATTTTCCCATCGCCATTTGTATCTTTTGTCAATTTCCTTGAAAATTCTTCCAGTTCTTCCCAATCTTTTGGTGGGTCGTTGATGCCAGCAGCTTTGAACATATCTGTATTATAGAACAAGACAAAACAACCAAAATCTTTTGGGATTCCATAAATTTTTCCATTTTTAGTGAAAGCATCTAAGAACTGCGGGTAGAAATCATCTATATCGAAGCTGGTATCTTTATCTATATATTCATTGAGTGGCTGCAATACATCATATCTGAGATAAGAAGGAGCGACAAAATCTTTGATATAAAAAACCTGAGGAGCAGAGTGTGTTCCCAGCATCAATTGTATTTTCTCGGAATAATTTCCCGGAATCAATTCAAACTTCACTTTATACTCAGGATACTTCTTTGCAAAACAATGAAGCAAAGAATCTGTTAGCCTTTTTTCAGAAGGGCTTGATTGCCAGCTCGAAAACCTGATAGTATTTTCCTTATCTCTGATACAGGAGGCAATCAAAGCTAAAGAAAAGGCCAACATTATATATTTTAGTGTGCTTTTTACCATAAAAAGACAAATTGGATTATTAAGACTTAAATTTTATAGTTTTCAATTTTGCTTGCATCATCCTGCGCGAGCACAATGGTTTTAATTCCGGATTTCCCTAATTCATCTGCTATTGCCATAGCAGCTTCCGATTTGCCGCTTCCTGATTATTTAATATTTGATTAGTAAAAATGTATTTTTTCAGAATTTTTCAATTTCAAATATAGAGTGTCTGTCAAAATTTGCCCAATATTGTATGGCAAGTTCTTCGATATACAACCAATATTGCTCTGAAAAGTTATATAATTGAACACCTTTTTTTATCTCCTCCTGTATTTTTTGTGCTAATACTTCCGTTAATTTTATCTTTATTCTCTTTTTGTTAAACTCAAAAATTGCGGTTGGTATCGTGCAAATTGTGTCGGATATTTCAATAAGTCCCTGACCAATAGTTGCACCGGTGCTTATTTGAATGCCATCATTTAAGCAGCTTAAGGGCGGTTTTTTACCAGCCAAAGAAATCACCTGCAAATTATTAATTCCAACATTAAAATACTCACAGGCACGTATTCCCATTTTTACACCAATAATAGAATAAATACCTGTATGCCCGTGTATTTCATTTGTCAAAACAGTTGCCTTCCATTCAATTAGTCCGTAATCTTCTATTGTCCGGGCTTGAATTTTGGCAACAGGCTTTTTGTAAAGCATCGTATCAACCGGGAATTCCTGAAAAACCCTGTTGTTTGTTTCTGTGCCGGAAATTAATAGTGTAGTGATTATTTCTGTTATAAAGTCTTTTGGAATTTGTTTTTCGAGGTTTACGTAAGTGATATTATCTTTTCCCACGGTATTAAAAATAATTGGACAGGAAAGAAACAGGGGAAGCAAATCGTCCCATAGCTGCAAATGGTTTTGAAGAACTTTTTCGGATGCTTGTGTTTGCTTATGCACGCTCACAATTTGTTTTGCATATATGGTATTAACGTTTTGCAAGTTGTTCAGAAATGCGGTATCGCAGATTAAATCATTTCGTGTATTTGAAACAATTTGAATAGGAATATTTAATGTTTTAATAAAGTCAAAGCTATTTTTATCTATCTGATAATTAAAGCCTTGTTCTATATCCTTGTCATTGTACCAAATTATTCGTTCAATTTTTTGAATATTTTCCGGTTTGTTTTTCAACCATTCTGCATAGTTTGTAAACCCTCCCAATGCTATCAGAATTATCTTTTCGGGGTAGTCCTCAACAATGTTATTCATCAAGTCAATAGCTTTGGGAAATTGAATCGACCTGTCAGGTATATTGTCTCCCCAGTGGATTGATTCCGAAAAACCACTCCATTCAGGCAGGTCACTGTTTACCGTTTTACCAACACCCACGGGTATTCCCCGGTGATAAAAGCCGGATAATAAAGAGGTGATTTTTATAGCGGCAGAATAAGGCTTTACAGATCCTTGAGAACCGGTTATTCCTAAAACACGAACATCGTTACATGATAAAAACATTGTGATAGCACGCATATCATCAACCGCTCCATCAGAATCAATAATAATATGGTATTTTGGCTTTCCTGAATGTGCGGTTGTTGTTTGCATTTGCATGGAAAGCAGAGCGATACAAATCAATAAAATATTTTTCTTCATTGTATTATTTTTTATCTGTTTTAAGAATATTTGGATATAACAAAGGCACAAATGCAGTGAGGTGCCCTGCACCCACTGTCATTTGGTGCCTAAGTGTGTTGTGTGGCGTATATATATTTTATTAACTACGTTTTTGAAACTAAATAAAACAGATAACCAATTTTATCAGTTTCTTTTTAATATCACATCCCTAAATATTTAAGTGCTTCATAGACGAGAAATGCAGGCCAAACAATAGCTTTTAAGAATCCTAATACACCCATCCAGAATGTTGCGGCATGGGAAATAAAATATATTGCTGCTCCAATAAACCCCAAGCAATAAATGGCACTTGCAGGGGCACTTTTTTGAATTTCTTGTTTCATTATCTTTTCTCCTTTAATTATTTTTCGTTCTATTAAAAAATTGTAAACAGGTAATAAATAAATCTAAGTTACATAAAAAAAACGTGATCAGAATGAAGGAAAAAACAAAAAGCAAATTCATAAACCAACATGGGACTAATGATTACGCACCTTTGCTTGTTATGCTTTTTATCAGACAAATTAATTACGTTATTAATAACGTTATTATTCCCTTCTTCACCTCATCACTTCATTATCTCATCACCACATTACCTCATCACTTCATCACTTCTTCACAACCCTTTCACTCTTCCAGGATTGTTCCTGATAAATTCTTTCCAGCTTTTTTTACC
>JAUVHQ010000382.1 GCA_030593185.1 Bacteroidota bacterium | reverse complement strand
CAATAGGTCCTTTCTTATCAGCCGGAAGCTTGTCTCCGAACTCTTTCAATTGCTTTTCTGTTTGAAAGATCAGACTATCTGCAGCATTAATTTTATCAGCTTTATCTTTAATTTTCTTATCAGACTCTGCATTTGCTTGTGCTTCCTCTTTCATTTTATTGATCTCCTCATCGGTAAGTCCTGAAGAAGCTTCGATACGGATCCTCTGTTCTTTTCCTGTCCCTTTATCTTTGGCTGATACATTTAGTATGCCATTTGCATCAATATCAAAAGATACTTCGATTTGAGGCACACCGCGTGGTGAAGGTGGTATTCCGTCAAGGTGAAATCTTCCTATAGTTTTATTTCCTGATGCAATTGGTCTTTCTCCCTGAAGAACATGAATTTCTACCGATGGCTGATTATCAGCTGCTGTGGTGAATGTTTCAGTTTTCTTTGTAGGTATTGTTGTATTAGCTTCAATAAGGCGTGTCATAACACTTCCCATAGTTTCAATACCCAGTGAAAGTGGAGTGACATCAAGAAGCAGTACGTCTTTTACCTCACCTGTAAGGACTCCTCCCTGGATCGCTGCTCCAACAGCAACTACCTCATCGGCGTTAACACCTTTGCTTGGATTTTTCCCGAACAGTTTTTTAACTGTTTCTTGTATTGCCGGCATACGGGTTGAGCCACCAACCAGTAATACTTCATCAATATCTGATGCATTTAAACCGGCATCTTTAAGTGCTTTTTCGCATGGAGCTATAACCTGTTGGGTTAGTTTATCTGTCAACTGCTCAAACTTCGATCTTGATAGTTTCATAACCAGGTGTTTGGGCACTCCGTCAACCGGCATTATATAGGGAAGGTTTATCTCTGTGCTTGTTGAACTTGAAAGTTCAATTTTAGCCTTTTCAGCAGCTTCTTTTAGTCTTTGAGCTGCCATTGGATCTTTCTTAAGGTCAACCCCTTCATCTTTCTTAAATTCGTCTGCCAGCCAGTTGATGACAATATCATCAAAATCGTCACCACCAAGGTGAGTGTCACCATTGGTTGACTTAACTTCAAATACTCCGTCACCCAACTCAAGGATAGAAATATCGAAGGTTCCTCCACCGAGGTCAAAAACTGCAATTTTTACATCACTTGTCTTTTTATCAAGACCATATGCAAGTGAAGCTGCAGTAGGTTCATTGATTATTCTTTTAACATTGAAACCGGCAATCTCGCCGGCTTCTTTTGTTGCCTGCCTTTGTGAATCACTAAAATATGCAGGAACAGTGATTACAGCATCCGTAACTTCTTCCCCGATATAATCTTCTGCAGTCTTTTTCATTTTTTGTAAAACCATAGCAGATAACTCCTGGGGTGAGTATTTACGATCGTCTATCTTAACTCTCGGAGTGTTATTATCACCTTTTATTACCTCGTATGGCATTCTTGTTATATCTTTCTGGAGATTATCATATTTTTCACCCATAAACCGTTTTATTGAAGAAACAGTCTTTTGCGGGTTTGTTATAGCCTGACGTTTTGCAGGATCTCCCACTTTTCTTTCACCATTTTCGACAAAAGCGATCACAGAAGGAGTAGTTCTTTTCCCCTCACTGTTAGGAATAACAACAGGTTCATTGCCTTCCATAACAGCAACACATGAGTTTGTGGTTCCAAGATCAATTCCAATTATTTTTCCCATAATTTATATCTGTTTTATTGTTTGAGAATATTTAATTATCTATTTGTTCGTCAACATTGTTCAATCATTGTGCCATAAAAAAATTCTGACATATTTTCGTCAATCTTGTCATCTGGGTTTATCCTTAATAAGATATTCTCCGTTTTGATGACAAAAAGGCAGAGGTGAAAACTAATTGTTACGAGTTTCGTGTTATCCACCTTCGTTACCACTATGGTGGACGAAGCGGGTTATGAGTTAAGGTCTTTGAACTTTGAACTCTTCGTCTTCTCTTCACTTTTGCCTTTTGCCTTTTGCCTTTATTCTGGTAAAGTATCGCCATTGAAGAGAAAAAATTGATTTCTTTTGCATATTATTACAGGTATATTGACATTTTAGATTGATGGCTATGGATATTATTT
>JAUVHQ010000058.1 GCA_030593185.1 Bacteroidota bacterium | reverse complement strand
TTGTAAGAAAAAACATCCCTTCAGAAGATGCAGTTTATGAATTAGTCGGACTTATAAAAGAGAATGGCGATTGGAAAAACCCGTGATTTGTGAAAAAAATTGATTGTTTTAATGCTTTAACTTATCTTTATAAAAAAAATTTGAAAAGCATTTTTTTCTTGTAACCACTGAAAAAAACAAATTGTTATGAGACGAATAAGAAACATATTCTGGATAATCCTGGCAATCCCTTTTTTGATAAACCTGTCGGGATGCAAAAAAGATGAAGATCCTTTTAAAGATGGTCTTGAACCCAATAACAACAGGAATGAAGCTTTTGAACTCACTCTCGGCGAACAGGTTGATGCTTCTATTGCCAAAGGAGATCATGACTGGTATTCCTTTTCAATTGAAACAAACGGGATCATTGATAAAGCACTTATTGAAATAATAAATCTTACTGAAGAAATGGAATTGACTGCTGTTTTATATGACAGCCAGGGCAATCAGTTTGGCTCTTTTACCGGGAATGCCGGAATAAATATGAACATCAGCCTGTCTACAAGAAGCAGCTCGTACTATATTGAAATTTATGATAAAAACAGTGAGCAGGAAGGGAAATATGAACTTACTATAACTCTTCTTCAAGCCAACGATTCTAATGAGCCGGATGATACTTTTGAAGATGCTCACATAGTTGATTCTTATCCTTCAGGAGTTATCACAGGGACAATTCTCGTTAATGCTTCAGATGATAATCAATATGGTGATTTTGAATTTTTTGTTCTATCTGTAGATGTAGATAAAAAAGTGGACTTTACCCTCACTCCGGATGCTGATGATATTAAAATGAACTATAAAATATTCAAAGAAGACCGTTCTGTTGTTGTTGAAGAAACTGAAGGTACTGCGGGACAAATTCTCCAGGCATCCGTTGGTAGTGGCTCCGGAGGCAGTATGACCAGATACCTCAGGGTAGGTGCAACGCTCGGAGATACCGGTAACGGAAATTATACCATATCATTTACTCAAACGGATGTAAAATAACAGGAACTCTTTGGAAGGACGAAGTCCGATTGACGAAGGACGAGGTTTGATTGATGAAGGACTAAGTTATTTTGAACTTTTTTCTTTGCGATCTTTGCGCCTTCTTAGCGATCTCTGCGGTTAAATTTTTAATATCTTTAGATATTCTTTGCGATCTTGGCGTGAACTCTTTCTTCCTTCCGGCTTCCTACAAACAACCATGTCTTCCCAAAACATCCCGCAGGTTCTCATCCGGTTTAAACTGATGTGCAACCAGACCTGTTTCCCTGGCAGCAACACAATTCTCTTCAAAATCATCAATAAACAAAGTTTCTTTCGGCTCGATACATGCATCTTTCAAAACATATCTGAATGATTCCGGTTCAGGTTTCCGAGTTTCTATTATGTGAGAATAATAAATTTCTGTAAAGTGTTGTTGGATCATTATTCCACCTGATGTTTCCCGGAACTGTTCAGAGTAAAAAGGCAAATGTATCTCGTTGGTATTACTTAGCAGATAAAGGGGATATTTTCCTGATAAATCAGACAATAATCTTATCGTATCTTTTTTAAACCCTCTTAGCATTTCATTCCATGCATAATCAATTTTTTCATTTGACACAGAGTTACCGATCATTATTCTGAGAGATGCCCTGAATTCATTTGCTGATATCTGACCTTTTTCAAATTGAAGAAAGAAATTTCCCTTACTGTTATATTTCTCCATAATTACTTCTTTGCTCAATCCCATTTCACCAAAGGCATCAAAAGTTTTCTGAACATCCAGATCAAGTAATACACCACCCAGATCAAATATGATATTTCTAAATGAGTTCCTTTTCTCTTTCATCCACAAAAGATTTATTGTAAGTTTTCAGTGCCTTAAGTTTGTAATGACTAAATTAACATGTACGCATACCATTATAGCTTAATAAGAATACGGATTTTGCGAACGCAGTGAAGCAATCTCTCATGCCTTTCGTAAAACTTAAGACAGTATATCTATTTTGCATTCTGGTTGTTTTTGGGAGTTTGCTTCCCTTCGACTCTGCTCAGGACAACGCGTCGCTTCGCTTCCTCGCAAAATCCTTTTTCATCCTTTATAATCTAGTCAAAACTCCGTCCCATTTAATCATTTTAATTACTATTTATTAAATTTGATTATTAGTAAAGTTAAGAAATTATTTGCTTAACCTGTTTTTTAAATGAAAGTTAAGGGACAACATTATCACAGCATCTGGATTGACAGTACTGATCCTTCGGTTGTTAAGGTTATTGACCAGCGTCATCTGCCATTTTCTTTCCAAATTCTTGAACTGAGAACTATTGATGATGTTTACACGGCTATCCGCAATATGGCTGTTAGGGGAGCACCATTGATCGGTGTAACAGCAGCTTTCGGGATTTACCTTGCTTTGCAGAATAGCAGGGAGAACCCGGCAAATCAAACAATTACCAGGATCGTTAATAAACTAAAATCAGCCCGTCCAACTGCTGTAAATCTTGCTATGGCAGTAGACCGGATGCTTCAAAGTATAAGAAAAAGCGATTTGCCTGATGAACAAATAAAAATCGCATTACAAACTGCCATCAGCTTGAAAAATGAAGAACTGGAAAACAGCCGGAAAATCGGAATTTTTGGATTACCGCTTATTGAAAATATAGCCGGGAACAAAAAGGACCGGTATGTAAATATCCTTACCCATTGCAATGCCGGCTGGCTGGCTTGTATTGATTACGGAACAGCTACTGCCCCAATTTATATGGCTCATAATAAAGGCATTAACCTGCATGTCTGGGTAGATGAAACACGTCCCAGGAATCAGGGGGCACGTCTTACCGCATGGGAACTTGGTGAACATGGAGTCCCGCATACTTTAATAACTGACAATACCGGCGGGCAACTGATGCAGGAAGGATTGGTGGATATGGTGATCGTTGGCAGCGACCGTATGACTCCGGATGGTGATTTTGCCAACAAGATCGGAACCTACCTTAAAGCACTGGCTGCAAAAGACAATAACATTCCATTTTACGTTGCTCTTCCATCAACATCTATCGACTGGACATTAAAAAATACCGCTCAAATACCTATTGAAAAAAGAGATCCTGAAGAAGTGCTTACCGTAAAAGGCTGGTATAATAACCATTCTGCTGATGTAAGAATTGCTCCTGAAAATACACCTGCATTGAATTATGGTTTTGATATTACTCCTGCACGCCTTGTTACCGGTTTGATAACAGAAAGAGGAACATGCAAAGCTAACCGGGATGATATCCATAAAAAATTCCCTGCAAATGAAAAATAATAACCGGGATGGAAATATAAAATTTATCTGTGACTGGAATAAATGTCCGGCGGTTATTTCTGATGATGAGTTAATAAAACTGAACACATGGCGCAATATTTTATATGACTTGAACCTGATTGGGGCAACCCCGGATGGAATAGGTTTTGGAAATATCAGCTTACGAACAAAGCCATTCACCCGGTTTATTATTTCCGGATCTTCAACAGGAAACCTGGAAAAACTAAATGCAGAACATTATGTAAAAGTAACCGACTACAGTATTTCCAATAACATGATAAATTGCTCAGGACCGGTTAAGGCTTCTTCCGAATCACTGACACATGCAGTGATTTATGAGTTTCATCCTGAGATCAATGGTATTATTCATATTCACAGTCTGGATTTTTGGAAGAAGCTGCTTAACAAAGTGCCTGCCACATCAGAAAAAGTTGAATACGGAACTCCTGAAATGGCTATAGAGGTTACCAGGCTTTTTAAAGAAACAGATGCTTTTGAAAAAAAGATAATTGTTATGGGAGGTCACAAAGAGGGAATTGTTACTTTTGGCAAAACCCTGGATGAAGCCGGGAAATATCTGTTAGCATATATAAATACAATAATATAGTTTCATGGCAAAGATCGGTATCATTGGCGGATCGGGTCTTGAAGATCCGGATATACTCAAAAATGTAAAAGAGATGAAGGTTGGCACTCCATTTGGAGAACCCGCCTCATCGCTTCTTGTTGGAAAAATTGAAAATAATGATGTAGTTCTCCTTTCAAGACATGGCAGAAAGCACACTGTTCCGCCGACACAGGTCAACAACAGGGCAAACATTTATGCCTTAAAAGAACTTGAATGTACACATATAATTACCACTACCGCATGTGGCAGCCTGAAAGAAGAAATAGGCAGGGGGGATATGGTTATTCCCGACCAGTTCATTGACTTTACGCGCCACAGGAAGATCACATTTTTCGAAGAATTTAATGAAAAAGATCTGAAACATGTTCCTATGGCAGATCCTTTTGACAATAATCTCAGGGAGATAATCATCAATTCTGCTAAGTTATTGCAACTTAAACATCATTCTGCAGGAACCATTATTACAATAGAAGGACCCCGTTTTTCTACCCGTGCCGAATCCCGGATGTTCCGGATGTGGGGCGCTGATGTGATCAATATGTCAATAGCCCCCGAAGTGATCCTTGCTAATGAACTTGGTATCCCATATGCCACTATTGCTATGAGCACAGATTACGACTCATGGAAAGATGACGAGGAGCCGGTTTCATGGGAAGAAGTATTGAAAGTATTCAATTCAAATATTGATAATGTTATCCGGTTAATACTGAAAGCGGTCTCAAAGATCGATTGATTTTATAAAGCCTGTATTGCAGGACTTTTTGCCTTTTAAATAATTGTTTATTATTTACTATTTATGTAATATTGCAGTCCCAAATCAAATCATGTTCTTTTACATAACACACCCACACTCATACCCCCATCCACTTTTTACTTTTTACTTTTATCTTTTTACTTATTATCTTAATACGGGCCCAGAGCTCAGCTGGTCAGAGCACCTGACTCATAATCAGGGGGTCGCTGGTTCGAGCCCAGCTGGGCCCACATTCGCCCTCCGAAGTCCCGGGAAATCGGGACAAAGGAGGGCTTCTTTTTCTGGAGTACTATACATACATATTAGATGGCAATTAAAATCGCCTGCTCATAAGCTGATGCTTTTTATTCTGTTCATTATCTCTTCAATTTTATCCTTTGGAAAGTCATTTTTATAATATCTTTTAAAGATTTCTGCTACAATCTCTCTTTCATTATAATTTGGATGTTTTCCTATGATACTATTTTTTACAATTTGTAAAACAGAATCAATCATATCTACGCCCATCATCGCCCTTTCTGAAGGTTTTTTTGAGAGTATTATTTCAATTTGTTTCTTCTGAAATTTCTTATTTGTATCAAACATCATCAAATAAATTGAATGTATTTAAGTTTAATTTATTAATCCATTTTTTTAGATAGTTCATGTCTGCTTCCGGATTCCCGATTAAATTCCTGATGTCATTAGTTTGAGTATCGCTTTGAAGCTGTTGTATCCAATTTAACTTAGAAATGATCAGATCTTCAATTGATACTATCCATACATCAAATCCATAAGCATCAGTTCTTACTTTTCTATCAAATTCATTTATATGGAATTCAGTGTTTTTCCTTATAATGAAATCTATCTTTTGTCCACTTTCAAAGTCTATAACATTAAACATACCTCTTCTCGCGACTTCATCTCTAATATCTTTTTCATAGAAATAAAATCCTTCTTTGAAGATTTCTGTAAATTTATTAATGTCTGATAATGTGAGATTTATAACAATGTCTATATCTCTTGTCATTCTGGGAACTGTATAGGTATTCATCGCCATACTTCCTGACAACATGTAAGGTATATCTCTTTCTTCCAGTGCTTTGCAGACTTTTTTTAGTAAATTAAGTATCATGTATGCAAGATAACATATTTATCTTTACTTTGACTCTTTGTGGAATTCATATTTCAAGCATCAGTAAATACAAAAGTTGAGTAATTTTCTGTCAGAAATGGTTCAATCTGAACCACTTTAGCCACGTAGTTTTAGAATCTATTTCAAAAGTTCAGCCGGAATCTGGTCAATGGGACTGATTCTTATGTTACGAACAAACAATTCTCCCCCTTCCGATTGAATCTGAATTTTACCTTTAGAAAGTGGTTCTACTATCCCTCCATCAAGGTATTTGCCTGATTTAAAGTTAATCATATTTACGTTTCCATTAACAACATGAACAGACGTTCTTCCGTAACAATAAAGTTCAACCTTATTCCATTCACCTTTGGGCTTTTCATAATCGTTATCTTTCGCTACAATAACAGACTTTGATTTGGGTTTTGATTCCCTGTTTTCTCCTTTTCTGTTATAAACATATCTGCCTTCACTGTTTATTAAAATTGGTATCTCACAGTAGGTATTACCCATCCTGTAAGAGTCTCCGACATTTCCTGTAAAAAGTTGAAATTCGTGAGAACTCATCCAAACACCAATCCCTGCTCCATAATCACCATAACTGTGATAAAGCAGGCCGGAATTATATCTGGTATATAATTTTTCTCCCCATTTAAACTCCATAACCAAATGATAATTCTCAAACTCCTCTTTGGTAGCAATTGAGGCATTTATCTCACCTGAAATGCGTAGTACTTTCTCGCCATCAAGCTCAACTACTGAAAATAATTTCATTGGATCATTGTTTAATCCCAAGGGTTTGCCATCTTTCTCTTTGGGTCCGGCATATGTTTCCCAGCCTGAAAGATCCTCCCCGTTAAAAAGAGATTTCCACTTTTTCTTATCCTGAGTAAAAGCCGATAAAAATAAAATAATCCCGGTAATAATAAATAAAGCATAAATTTTACGTTTCATATTGGTGTGTTTAAGTGTAGAACAAATATAGAAAAAAGAGACCAATGGTTCTTTTACCATGCGCCTTTAAAAAAATTTTGGTAGTTTAAATTCCAGGTTCAGTTCCATATTCAACACTTCTGCCAGTCTGGTTAATGTTTCGAATGTCGGATTACTTTTACCGCTTTCAAGCGCTTTTATCGTGCGCAGACTTACGCCTGACAGTTCAGTAAACCGCACCTGCGTTAATCCTAATAATTTACGTCTCTTTTTCAGAGTTTCTGTTATTTCTCTTAAGTGCATTATACAGCTCTTTTTATTTCAAAGATACACAAAATAAAAATTACATTCATCATTAAGGGCAATATATTGCACTTTAGTAATTTAATAAATCCTACAATAAATTTGAATAATTCATTTAGTGCTTTTAAATGCACCTTATAGATTTCATTGTTGGCTTATTCCCAAATTTATTTCTTTTTGTTATCCTCTTTATTGTATGCCCGTGAAATTAATGCCCAGGAAATATTGTTTAGCTTTTCTGATTTTTCTTAGGGGACTTAATTATAATTCATATATTTCTGTACTGATTAATTTTTTTTGAATTGCATATTATACCGATAAAGTTGAAAATACTAATTATTGCATTTTTGTTTTGCAGTTTATCTTCGCTTTGTCAGGAATATTCAATTTCAGGATTAATTCGTGATTCAATAACAAATCTTCCAATACCATATTCAACTGTTGAGATAATGAGAAAAGGAAAGGGGACAGCATCAAATTCCTCTGCCATTTTTACCTTTAGTATTACCTCTGATAATATTAGTGATACATTACTTTTTAAAGCTCTGGGTTATATTGATAAATCAATTCAAATGCAAAAATTTCAATTTGATAGCACTAACACCATTTCCCTAAAGCCTAAAATTTATCCATTACAAGAAGTAACAGTTTCACCCCAAACCGGTTTTTCTCAAACTAGAATTCTGGGAAATTATGACAAAAAGGTTTATGGAGGCTGGCGTATGCAAAATTGGATGCAAATTGCGGTCTATATTGAAAACGATGATAATTCCAATGTAATTATTGATAATGTTTCTTTTTATATTAGAAAAGATGGAAATCCCCGGACACCTTTTAGGATAAGGATATATGCTGTAAACTCCATAAGTGGAAATCCGGGTAAGGATATATTGAAGGAAAACCTAATTGTAAAACCCAAAAAGAGTGGATGGTTCACAAAAGATGTTTCTAAGTATAAAATAAATGTCCCTGATAATGGTTGTTTCGTAGCAATGGAATGGATATATACAGATGAAAAATACTTTGACTTTATACTAATTCGAGAGAAAAAGATAAGGTTTTATGGGCAAGCTTTAGGTGGCCATTTTGCTAATAATGACCTGGAAAACACGTGGGTATACGGTTTAGGACATGGTTGGAAGAAAGGATAACCGGTTTGGCTACCGGTCTTATGTGGTTAAAAAATACAAAAAATAAGAAAACCCTGATCCTGGAAAAAAACCCTTATATCGGAGGCTATAGCACTGCTTACCGGAGAGGTGACTATGTTTTCGAAACAACACAGCTTTTTCCTGATATAATTGAGATGCTGGAATACCTGGGGCTGGAGATAAAATTAAAAAGGTATGAAAAAGATTTTATGAGGCGCATTGTTGTTCACGGAAATGAGGTGGACGAATATAAAATTCCAGCCGGTCCGGAAAATTTCACCCGCTATCTTAAAAGTAAATTTCCTGATGATGCTGATAAGATTGAAAAGTTCATGAACTATGGTATCTCAATGTTTGCCCAGGTTAGAAAACTCAAAGTTCTCCCAACTCTGAAAGACACTCTTGTAACACCTTTTAAAGCCCCGAAGGTAATAGCAAATCTTAACCGTACTTATTCCGGTTTGCTGGATAAATTTGATATTAAAAATCCTAAGCTCAGAGAAGTTATGGAAACCTTTACTTCATTCTCAGGGGTGCCTTCCGAGAGGGCTTCTTCAATCTATGCTACAGGGGCAATGCTCTCTTCTATGACAAGGTGTTTCAGACCATATGGTTACTTCGATGAATTTCCTGCAAATATGACTACCCTGTTTCAGAAATGGGGTGGAGAGGTGCGCCTGAATGCAGAAGTGGAAAAGATTCCAACTAACGTCAAGGTTAATTATTTAATATTCAGTTAATTAATATTTCTCAGATTTATTCATTTCAAACTTGTATTTTCCCCTTCGTTAGCTTAAAAACTCAACTGAGTTTCTTGGTAGGGGGATCGTGTAGAACGAATGGAATCTTATGTAAAAGATTTCAAAACATTAACAGTTGGAGTTTTTCACCTTGATAAAGGCAAAGGCAAACTATCATTAAAAGCCCTGGATATCCCCGGATCACAGGTAATGGATTTCAGGTTGATGATGTTTAAAAAGTTATAAGTTGTCTGGTTCAGGTTTAACTCCTTTCAGTCGTTGAGCTTGCTTCGCTCGGTTCAGGTTTGAAGAGGTTTCAGGTTTAACTCTTTTCTTAACCTCAAACATTCTTCAAACTTCAAACATTCTTCACTTTTAACTTTTTACTTTTTACTTTTTACTTGATTCCTGTTCCCTCTTTTATTGTCAGGTAACAATCAATGGCGGGATTATTATAAGTTTCTTTTCTCCCGTTTGACCAAAAAATTTCAATCTGGTCAATATGTTTATCCTGTCCCAGACCAATATGGACACGAGGATCGTGGTTTGAGAGGTAGCTTGTTGCCCATTGATTTATGTAAACCTGTTTTTTATTACCAATTTTAACAATTATCCTGGCACCTATAGCAGAAGCAGGCCCGTTTTTACCTATCAGTTTCAATCCAAGCCAGTGATTGGAATTGCCTCCATCATTTCTTAAAAGTGTAGCTGTTGCCTGAAGGTCAATATGAGACACAATGATATCCAGATCTCCGTCATTATCATAGTCCCAAATAGCCACTGCCCGGCCTGACCTCTTTGTAGAAAAATAATCACAAAGTTCAGGGCCTACACTTTTGAAGTGTCCTTTTCCATCATTCTCCAATAATAAAGGGGGTTGTAAAATGAGTTCCTCTGCGGTTCCGTTTGCAGAGAATATATCAAGGTCACCATCATTATCGTAATCGAAGAGTGCTGCAGCCCAGGAACCTTTTCCCGCAAATATTCCTGCAACCCCACTTTTCCCGGTAATATCTTCGAAAATTCCATTTCCGGTATTTCGATAGAGGGCGCCATACCTGAGATCAGT
>JAUVHQ010000102.1 GCA_030593185.1 Bacteroidota bacterium | reverse complement strand
GTGGGAGCGAATAATGATGGAATAGTGGAAGATTGGGAAGAAAGGAAGAATGGGAAGAAAATGAATGACACACTTTTTTGAACATTCCAACATTCCAATTTTCCAAAACAACTACGCATTATCCGGAAGAACTTTATATTTGTATAAATTTTATATTACTGATAAATATTACAACTAATGAAACCAGTTAGAGTACGATTTGCCCCAAGTCCAACAGGTCCTTTACATATAGGCGGGGTGAGAACAGCATTATTTAATTATCTGATTGCGAAGAAAAAAAAAGATGGGAAATTTATTTTGCGTATTGAAGATACTGACCAGGCAAGATATATTGCCGGCGCTGAGGATTATCTATTAGAGTCACTTGAATGGTGTGGAATAGTGCCTGATGAGGGAGAGAATATCGGTGGTGATTACGGACCATACAGACAATCGGAACGCAAAGAGATATATCTGAAATATGCAAAACAACTTATTGAAAATGGCAGTGCATATTGGGCTTTTGATACTTCCGGAGAATTAGAAATGAAAAGGAATGAATACGAATCAGAGGGGAAAGTATTTACCTATAATTATTTAGTAAGAAATAGCTTATCTAATTCTTTATCCCTGTCAGCTGATGAAGTGGAGGAAAAGCTCAAATCTGGGATTCCTTATACAATCAGGTTTAAAAATCCGGTTGACGAAGAGCTGGTATTTGAAGATGTCATCCGGGGTAGAGTAATGATAAATACTAACACGCTGGATGACAAGGTGTTGTTCAAGGCAGACGGGATGCCCACATATCATCTTGCTAATGTGGTGGATGATTACCTTATGAAAATATCGCATGTGATCAGGGGTGAAGAGTGGTTGCCATCACTGCCCCTGCATGTATTATTGTACACGAGCTTTGGATGGAGGGCTGAAATGCCGGAATTTGCTCATATGCCGCTTACTCTGAAGCCGGATGGTAAAGGGAAATTAAGCAAGCGTGACGGAGATATGGGTGGTTTCCCTGTTTTTCCCCTGCAATGGAAAAATCCGCAAACGGGAAATATATCTGCCGGATACAGGGAAGATGGATATTTCCCTGAAGCTTTTATTAATATCATTGCCCTTTTAGGATGGAACCCGGGAACAACTCAGGAAATTTTCTCCATGAATGAGCTGATCCGGGCTTTTTCTCTTGAAAAGGTAGGTAAAGCAGGTGCCCGGTTCGATCCGGATAAGGCAAAATGGTTTAATCACCATTACCTTCAAAAACGGGATACGGACAAGTTGGCTGATTCTTTTAAAGAAATATTGGAGGAGAAAAGGGCAGAATATGCGAATATTGATGTCAGGAAAGTGGTGGAGCTGATACGGAAACGGGCAAATTTTGTTTCCGACTTTTGGGATCATGGGCATTTCTTTTTTAAGCATCCTGAAGAATATGATCCGAAAGCTATAAAGAAAAATTGGAAAGAGGATACTCCCGGGATCATGAAGGAGTTAAAAAAGGTTTTATCAGATATTGAAACTTCTGAATTTACAACTGAGAATACAGAAGAAAAAGTGAAGCAATGGATCAATGATAAAGAACTGGGAATGGGTAAAGTAATGAACCCTTTCAGGTTGTCTGTTGTGGGTGCATTGAAGGGTCCGCATTTATTTGACATCATTGCTCTGTTGGGGAAAGAGGAGACACTGCAGCGAATTGATCAGGCTTTGGCACATATTCCCGATGAAAAAAATGAAAATAGTTGATCCACGGAAAGAAAGTGAAAAACCTGTTCCGGGAGCCGGGGAGAACATAGAGCAAAAGAGTTTTGCCAACCGGTTTGCCGGCAGCACAAAAAAGGCCGTTGAAATGGCATGGAAAGGGATGGGGACAGAAGCAACTGAAACCCGGGAAATGGGTGTTTCATTTTTCCGGATGCTTGAACATAAGCTTCGGTTAAACGAACGGGATGAACCACCCTCAAAAGAAGAGGTTAAGAGGGCAATTGAACAATTGAAAGATGTGGGTAGGATATCTTTTTTTGCTTCAGTTTCAATTCTTCCGGGCGGTGCTATTTCGCTATTAGGACTGGAAATGCTAGCCCGGAAATTCGGGATGAAAAATTTTACATTTGTACCATCAGCGTTTAGGAAGAGGAACAAAAATGACTGATTTTTTCATCTTTTATATGATCACTTTTTTGTCTTCTGCTCTTCCTGTTTCTTCTGCATTTTCTCCCAGCTATCTCTGAGCGGAACGGTACGGTTAAAGACCAGATGATCTTCCGTGGAGTCATAGTCAACACAGAAATAACCGATACGCTGGAACTGGAATTTATCCATTGGTTTGGATGTGCTGAGGGAAGGTTCAACCTTACATTTAAGCACCTTAAGTGAATCCGGATTAATAAATTCTTTATAATCATCATCTTTCTGCCCTGCTGGATCAGGATGATCAAAAAGGCGGTCATACATTCTTACCTCTGCATTAATAGCATGTGGTGCCGAGACCCAGTGAAGAGTCCCTTTAACTTTCCTCTGGCTGCCGCTGCCACTTTTTGTATCCGGATCGTAAGTGCAATACAATTCTGTGATCTCTCCGGTCTCCGGATTTTTTTTGAAATCTTCACATTTAATGATATAAGCGCTTTTCAATCGAACTTCACGACCGGGGGCAAGCCGGAAAAATTTTCCTGGGGGATCTTCCATAAAATCACTTTTTTCAATTAATATCTCCCTGGAGAAGGGGATAGTGCGGTTACCCATGCTTTCATCCTCAGGATTATTTATTGTTTCCAGATTTTCGGTTTTTCCTTCAGGGTAATTTGTAATGATCACTTTCAGCGGGTCGAGAACTGCCATTACCCTTGGAGCTTTTTTGTTCAGGTCGTCTTTCACGGCATATTCAAGCAGGGTTACATCTATCACATTGTCCCTTTTTGCGACTCCTACCCGGTTGGAAAAATTACGTATAGATTCAGGGGTATAACCACGCCGTCTCAGGCCTGAAATAGTTGGCATGCGTGGATCATTCCAGCTGTTTACATGACCTTCATTAACCAGCTCAAGCAGTTTGCGTTTACTCATAATGGTATAGCTCAGGTTCAGGCGTGCAAATTCAGTTTGCACAGGTCTGTAATCCCTTTCCACGATCTGGTCGAGAAACCAGTCGTATAATGGTCTGTGAACTTCAAATTCCAGGGTGCAGAGTGAATGAGTGATTCCTTCAATATAATCTGACTGTCCGTGTGCCCAGTCGTACATCGGATAAATGCACCATTTGTCGCCGGTACGGTGATGCGTTTTTTTAAGGATTCTGTACATAAGAGGATCACGGAGGTGCATGTTGGGAGCAGCCATATCGATCTTTGCCCGCAACACTTTTGATCCTTCATCAAACACGCCGTTTTTCATAAGCTCAAACAGATCGAGATTTTCCTCAACGGTTCTGTTTCTGTACGGACTTTCCTGTCCCGGTTCTATTGGTGTCCCTTTCTGTTTCGCAATCTCCGCGGCTGTCTGGTCGTCAACGTAAGCCTTGCCCTTTTTTATTATCTTAACTGCCCATTCATATAACTGATCAAAATAATCAGAGGCATACCTGGGTTCACCTATCCAATCAAATCCCAGCCATCTTACATCTTCCAGAATGGAATCAATATACTCAACTTCCTCTTTTATGGGGTTTGTATCGTCAAAGCGAAGATTGGTTTTCCCTTTGTATTTCAACCCGAGTCCGAAATTCAGACAAATTGATTTAGCATGACCTATATGCAGATATCCGTTTGGTTCAGGTGGGAACCGGGTATATACTTTTCCACGGTTTTTGTTGTTTTGGATATCCTCTTCAATCATACTTTCAATAAAATTGAGAGGTGTACGGGTTTCCTCTGATTTTTCCATGTTTACCATTTTTATTTTGGATTTTTCGATACGTTCACCGAATGCAGGGTTGTATTTATATATGCATTGTCTACTCATGTATGTTTTTTTTCCAGGTACAAAATAAGAGGAAATATCCGGTTTATTGTTTAATTAGTGAATGAAAAATAAAACAAATCATTTGAAAAACGGATTTTCTTTCGCTAATTTGCTTCAATAAAGCAATTCCGGGAGGATATATGAGCGTAATAAAGATTGAAAACATGGAATTTTATGCTTACCATGGGCATTTCAGGGAGGAACAAATTGTCGGGAACAGGTTTCTGGTGGATCTGTGGATTGAAACGGATATGAGCAAACCGGCTGAGACAGACAATCTTGATGATGCTGTTAACTACCAGGTTGCATACAGGTTGATCAGGAAAGAGATGGAGAAGAAGTCGAATTTGCTTGAACATATTGCAAAAAGGATTCTGGATGCTCTTTTTGAGGGTTTGAAGGGAATTGAAAAGGTAAGGGTAAAAATTTCAAAAATGAATCCACCTATTGGGGGGAAGATAGATAGTGTAAGTGTATTGTTAGGTCGTACCAGCAATGGGGAATATTTTTAGTATTTAAAGGATTAATATTGGAGATACAGGATAATTGAAACATGCATTGGCAGAAATGGATTAATTTGTATAAATTTGTAATCCATAAAAAAAAGGTCGCGTGACCGAGTGGCTAGGTGGCGGTCTGCAAAACCGTTTACGGCGGTTCGAATCCGCCCGCGACCTCAACAAAATCCTCATCCACGAAGTGGTTGGGGCTTTTTTATAATATATCCGCACAAGCTTGCTTGCAGGTGGATATATTATAAAAAAGACCAGCTGCCGTCAGGCAGTGAGGATTTTGTTGAGCGGCACCCCAATACCGGACCAGCACAGCTAATCAGCAAGCTTGCCTTAGAGTCTTAGCTGAACTTTCGTGGTTTTCTCTTAGCTAATTTCTATGCCAATCCTTCAATGCTCAGCCAACTCATATTATTCTCAGCTTATTGGTTTCTTTATAACATAGAACAAGTAGTCTTATGGTGGAATACTAATCGTTTCCTAAAAGGCAAAAAATTAGCAACTTGCGATATATTCATGAATTGTTATTGTTTTTGTTCTCTTCTACAATGCTTTAATAATACATCCTATGCTATAGAATTGCAATTGCGGTGCTATTTTCTTACACTCTTTTAATTATATTTGATCTTTCTGTTAAAAATGAGCAGATTCATTTATATGCTGGAAAGTAATAATTTCAAAAATTAATTAAAAGCTAAACATCTCATCTGATGGAAGGATTTCATTTACTTGACTGGGCTGTGCTAGGTCTTTTCGGACTTGCTTTAATTGGTATCATTGTCTGGGTAAGCAGGATGAAAGAAGATACATCGACAGATTATTTTCTTGCCGGTCGTGATGTCACCTGGCTGGTTATTGGAGCTTCAATATTTGCATCAAACATCGGATCGGAACACCTGGTAGGTTTGGCCGGTGCCGGGGCTTCGAGCGGTATGGCAATGGCTCACTGGGAAATGCATGGATGGATGATCCTTGTCCTTGGCTGGGTTTTTGTTCCGTTTTATTCAAGAAGTATGGTATTTACCATGCCTGAATTCCTGGAAAGAAGATATAATGCAGGCACCCGCTCATTTCTTTCAATAATATCTCTGGTTAGCTATGTGCTCACAAAAGTAGCTGTGACAGTATATGCAGGGGGTATTGTGTTTAAGCAGGTATTCGGGATAGAAAGCTGGATGGGAATTGATTTTTTCTGGATTGGGGCAATCGGACTTGTAATTATTACAGGGATATATACCGTAATTGGCGGTATGAAATCAATATTCTACACTTCTATTCTTCAAACACCTATTCTGCTGATTGGATCAATCTCAATTCTTGTAATCGGGTTAATAAAAGTTGGTGGCTGGGGTGAGCTGAAAATGATATGCGACAACAATGTGACCGGTTACGGTGATGGTATGATGAGCCTTATGCGGTCGTCAAAGGATCCTGAATTTCCGTGGACGGGTGTAATACTGGGTTCGGCAATTATTGGTTTCTGGTACTGGTGTACAGATCAATACATTGTTCAAAGAGTTCTTTCCGGAAAGAACCAAACCCAGTCACGAAGAGGTGCCATTTTTGGCGGATACCTGAAGCTCCTTCCTGTATTTATTTTTCTTATTCCCGGAATGATCGCTTATGCATTAGACCAGCAAGGTGTTATTGAACTGAACAGTTCTGATGCAGCTTTTCCAACACTTGTGTCTGAGCTATTACCGATTGGTATGAAAGGACTTGTTGTCGGTGGTCTGATGGCAGCACTTATGAGCTCGCTTGCTTCACTTTTCAATTCTTCGGCAATGCTGTTTACAATTGATTTCTATAAAAAATTCCGCCCTGAAACCAGTGAAAAACGGTTGGTTTTTATTGGAAGGATAGCAACAATTGTTATTGTTATCCTTGGTGTTTTATGGATACCTGTTATGAAAAGTATAGGAAAGGTTTTATATGAATACCTCCAGGATGTTCAGTCGCTTCTTGCTCCAGGAATTGCATCTGTTTTCCTGCTGGGTGTATTCTGGAAAAGAACATCTCCTGCTGCCGGATTCACCGGATTAGCCACAGGATTTATACTTGGAATGACAAGGTTGGCACTGAAAGTATTTGAATCAGGTCTTAATACCGATGGATTTGTATATAAAATATTTGTTGCACCCAATTGGCTTCATTATGAAATTTATCTTTTCGCATTATGTCTCACAGTGATAGTTGTAGTTACATATTTTACAAAACCACCAATAAAAGAAAAACTGGTTAGCTTAACCTATGCTTATTCAACACCTGAACAGAGGGCAGAAACACGTGCCGGCTGGAATAAATGGGATGTTATTAATTCAGTTATTATTCTGAGCGTGATCGTACTATTCTATATTTATTTCTGGAAATAATTATTTTACAACAAAGTTACATTGTCCCTCCAATATTACACCTTCGGCAGTAATCCCATGTACTACTACTACATATTCGCCTTGATTATCGGATGTATAGAAATCAAAACTGTTTTTTTCACCTCTATCAATTTCAATGTTGGGAATCCAGAACAGGCAATTTCTGAAATCAGGAATCCTTTCATTGTTAGTGTTTGTACTATAATCAGGAAATTCTATCTCCTGTTGAGGTTCGAAAGTTTTAAAGTTAAAGAGACGCGAATTCCGGGGAATATCTATTCCTGCCATATCCCCTTCGCGGGATGAGATACTTATAATGCCTCCGAAATGTAAATATCCTCTGATATATGTAGCATTGATTATGTCAATATGATCGATTGTTTCAGGGGATAGTGACAAAATT
>JAUVHQ010000067.1 GCA_030593185.1 Bacteroidota bacterium | reverse complement strand
AAAGTTTTTCTTCAAGGATAATGGAAATCGGGAAATGATCACTAATTCCCTTTAAGCTGTTATTTCTTAAGTTTAAACTTATTAATAATAGTTATCCAAACAAAATATCTTTGAAAAACAATATATCCTGATGTCTGCTAATTGTTATCAAATTTACGACAATGAATACCCGAAAGTCTATCACATATATCCCAATAATTGACAAAAATGTAACATTGTGAGCAGAAGCTATAACAAAATTTTCTCAAAGCTTCCGAGGAATCCTTATAAGAGTAGCTGTTACAGGCATTACTATGCCATCTGAAGCAGGCGGGCTTTGTATGAAACAATCGCTGATATGAAGCCGATCACCATGACTGATGACCATAGAACGTTTTATAACACTATCAAATTCACGAATATTCCCCGACCAGTGATATTTTTGAAAATTTCTATGTGAATATAATACATTGATTATGCTGCTTTTGTAGGGGATTTGCGCCAAGCTCTGCTGGTTTACCCTGTGAAATAAGATTTGAGCCGTTTACTTAAGAATAATTTACCGTAATGGGTTTTGAAATTCTTCTCCCTTCTTAATGAATCTTTCTGGTTAAGACAAACTTCATAGTAAATCAGTATCAAAGACCTTATGTGTTTAGTTGATTCAACCAGACCTTTCTGATGTTGCTCAAATCTTAATTTCAAATCATGTGTATAACCGGCATAAAGCTTACCGTCTTTTTTGCTATGAAGTATATAAGTGTAAAACATAATACAAATATATGATTTGAAATTATTTCACAAGGTTAACATAAAATCAGACTCAATGAGACAAATTCTTTAGGAGCTTATGCGAAATATAAGAATATATGTAGAATTAATCATGACAACAAAATTAGTCGGGATATGATAACACTGAAACCTATATCAGTTGCTGCCCTCTGCAACCTTGCCCGTTTTTAGAGGTCTTCGGGCAGAGAATCATTTTTCCTGATCTTTAGTATAGCCAACAGGATGATTCAACATCACATGCTGTGAATCTTTTAGCTTCAGTGTTTCTTTCATTTTATCCATACCAGGAAAACTTGCCCGTGGACGGGTTACCAGTTTCGTAGCAGCGCAAAAAACAGAGATATTCTGTGAAACGATACCTGCATCCATCGCTGCCCAGGTTAATTTGAGAGAGTCATTTCCTGCGCGAAACCGTGAAATGTCAGATATCAGAACCAGGTTTACAGGAGCTGCTGTCATTCCCGGAAGTGAACGAAAATCTCCGGAACAAACCGGGTTCAGGATCTGGTTGAAAGCATCATACAGATAAACACCCTCTTCCATAAACACATAAATATCGATATCCTGGGCATTCATTGCCGAAGAAGCAGTACGTTTACCTTCATCCGGACGATTTACACCATTAGCAGCCCATAACAGGTCAGACAGGTCCTGGAGAGTGAGTTTCTGATCTGACCATTCGCGAACAGAGGCTCTGACTAACAGGGCTTGCATTACCGCTAATCCACGGTCCTTATCGGGAGCGTTTAATTTGACAGGTTTAAGCTCCTGTGCCTGCAGAAAGCCCGGTGCACAGATAATTAACAGGGAAAATAAGACTATTTTTTTCATGATTTTAAAGGGATTTTTTTAATCATAAATATTTATTCTTTCCTGAGCATACCAACATGAATCACTTTTTAGTATAATCGGGTTTTTGTGTCAGATAAGTGCATTTTTACAGTATTCAACACACTTCCTGACCTCTGTAATTGCATCGGAACCTTCAGGAATCGGATATTCCAGTTCAATGTCACAAAAGACATTCCATTTCTTCTTCTGAATTAATTGCAGGATTTCAGCAATTTGAGCATCACCTTCCCCGAATGGAACTGTATCCCCTTCAAATGTCCGGTCTTTTACATGAATACTTAGTAAACGTCCTTGATTTCCCAGTTCATTTACCAATTGTAAAGCAGATTGGCCAGTCCCGGCAGCATAATGTCCGATATCAAGGTTAGCCATTATATTTTTACCATAGGAGAAATATGGACCTTCTGAATAGGTAACTGGAGTTATTTGTGTATGGTTATGAAAGCCAATAGCTATTTTATGCTTATCAGCCAATGCTGCTAAATTCTTTGCTTTTGCTTCATCTAACTCAGTTGTTATACCTTTTGCCCCCATTGTTTTAGCAACATTAAACATATACTCATGTTCCCCGGAAGACACTTCATCTCCCCCGATATTGTCAAATTTTACTATATTAATATCAACCCCGGCATTATTGTACATTTCACGGATTTCTTTAAACTTATCCATTGATGAAATGGTTTTACGCCACGTAGTAATTTCTTCCTGCTTTTTATTTATTGCTTCCCGCATTTCCGGGGTCATTTGAAAGCGAGGACGACGTTGAGTACCGGCAGGAACGCTATCCCGATCACCACCGGGACCATCCGGCATAAACTCTGCCAGAATTTCCATTATATTAATAGCTGGAGCCCCTGCTGATTCTTCTAGCGGACCAGACATTAACTCACATGAACTTAATCCACATTGAACCAGATAATCCAGAGTATCTTCAGCATTGGTACCAGGAAGGCTCCGGAAACTATAAGTAATAGCTCCGATTTTAACACCCCCGAAAGTAGAATCAGGCTTTACCATTCCTAATCCGTAAGCATTACCTCTGACAAATCGTGGCATAAAAGAATATGCAGCAGCAGCAGCGGTAACTCCAATAAACCTGCGCCGGTTTATTTGTCCATTCTGTTTGTTTTGGTTTTTCATACGTTTGAATCTTTTATGTTAGTGACAAGGTTACTTATATTTTCTACCTTTTTACAAGTTCTGTGGTATTTGTTACTCGCTCCCACAAAAGCCCATGGCGCAAACCCGCTCGTGAACTTCCATGTGGAAAAATATGAATACTGTTGAGCAACCATTATTTATTCATTTTTGTTCGTGCATTAAATAATACATGGAAGTTTCATAATTCTTTCAATTAAGTTGTTTGGTGAAATTACTGATATTTGAAAAATAAAACAAAATATTTTTAAAGATATAATAACCTACCTGTCTGTTTATCATTGACACGACAGTAGCGTTGCTGATATGCATTTTATCTGTCAAAATAATTACGTTATTAATAACGTTATTAATAACGTAATTAATCACTGCTTTAATCAAGTGATTATATTTCGAATTGTCTCTCTTAATGATTTCATTAATAACCATATAATGACCTCTGTATAATATTTCAGAATTTTGGTCAAATATCTGGTTCTGATTACAATTTATGAGTTCTTTACGCAGAGATTGTCTCAAGGCTCCATTGCCGGTATCGGGGAAAAAATAAAATCTGTTGGATCTTTATTATTATTATTGATTTTTTCATACATTCATATTGAATTTAAATAGGTTCACAAATGACCAATAACAGATCAGATAACCGGGTTAGTCGATCCGGATCCAGGATGAAAAAATTGTTTATTCATTACAGAGAGAGAGGATTGTTCAGATATGTTGGTAGAAATGTATTGATGATCATCGTCTTATATGTGATTTTTATTTTCCTGGTTTTTCTGATCGGGAAATACCTGATTGATTTCAATCGCCTGTTTCAGGGTTTTTTCAACACACTTTCTGACAGGTTCGTAATCATCCTCTTTTTCGTTTCTGAATCCTTCATGGGTTTGATACCTGTGGATCTGTTTGTTATCTGGACACAGAAATTTGAAAAGCCAGTTCTTTACCTTGCCCTCTTAGGTATTTTATCTTATGTTAGTGGCGTAATTTCCTACCAGATCGGGAGATGGATATCGAGATGGCCAAAAGTAAAAGCCTATACAGAAAGAAAATTAAGTAATTACATTGACTTTATCAGGAAATGGGGTGGCGCCTTCATCATCATCGCAGCCTTGTTTCCATTCACCCCGTTCTCCCTTGTTGTGATCTCAATAACCATGCTAAAATATCCCTTCAAACTTTTTCTCCTGTTCGCAATTGCCCGCCTTTTCAGATTTGTTATTCAGGGAGTATTGTTTTTTGACATTTTGAATATGGACAGGTGGCTTATCTGAAGCTTACATTCTAATTCCCATTACCAGGATGTCATCTATCTGTTCATAATTCTTCATCCATTCCTTCAATGTTTTATCAAGCAAATCCTTCTGCTGATCCATTGATTTTTTATTTATTTCAAGGAGCAATGTTTTAAAGTTCTTTGACAAAAATTTTTTATATTTTGTTCCTCCAAGTTGATCATAAAAACCATCTGAAAAAATATAAAATGTATCTCTCTCCTGAAGCTTGATGACATGATTGGTGAATTCTTTTTCGACACAATGGATAGCAACGGGTTGTCTGTCCGCTTGATATTCAATTAGTTCCCCATCGCGGATCAGGTAAAGGGGATTATAAGCACCGGCATATTGCATCTCTTTATTATCAAGATCAAGGATACACAAAGCCATATCCATTCCATCTCTTGGTTCACTATACTTCCCTGTTTGATTAAGGGATACCTTAACCATTTTCCTGAGGCGTTCAAGGATTTCATTTGCCTTATCAAACTTTGTTTTAGTTACCGTTTCATTCAGGAAAGAAATTCCAAGCATACTCATAAAAGCACCCGGAACTCCATGTCCTGTGCAATCAACAACTGCAATAATGAGAAAATTACTGATTTTTTTCACCCAGTAAAAATCGCCACTGACAATATCTTTTGGTTTAAACAATACAAAGTGCTCCGGCATCTCTTTCTTCATAAACTCCATATCAGGAAGAACTGCATTCTGGATACTTTCAGCATAGCGAATGCTATGGTTAATCAGTTTGTTCTTTAATTCAATTTCTTTGAGATATCGGGCGATATCATCTTTCGATTTTTTTAACGCCAGTTGGGTGGTCACCCTGGCAAGTAACTCGCTGGTATTAAAAGGCTTCGTGACATAATCAATAGCTCCCGTTTCAAAGCCCTTCACCACACTCTCGGTATCGGTTTTGGCAGTCAGGAAAATTACAGGAATTTCCCTGGTCTTCTCATTCGTCTTCAATCTTTTGCAAACTTCATAGCCATCCATACCTGGCATAACAATGTCAAGCAGTATCAAATCAGGAGGATTATTCCCCATGGCCAGTTCAAGGGCTTTCTCTCCATTGATCGCCACCATTCTTTTATAGTTCGATAAGGCATCTCCCAGGATGTCAATGTTTTCAGCTGCATCATCGACAATCAGTATTTGTTGTTGTTCTGAATTTTGCATATGGATAATAATTTATACGTATCGGAATTTACTCACTTCGTTCATGAGATCGCCCCGCTCAGGCGGGGCTAAGTTCAAAATTATTCGTTGATTAATAATAATTTCTTAAAATCTTAAAACCTTTTATCTTCCTTAGCCTCAGCCTTATTTCACAATCATTCAAATTTAGTAGTTTCAACTGTTTCACTATCAAGCATCAAATAACGACTAAATATTATTTTGAGGTACTGTCAATTTTTGCCACCAAAGCACTAAAACACCAAAATTCACCAAACAACCTACATAGCAAAACGTTTAATACCTTTACCAATATTCACTACATTGAAATTAATCAGATAACCCAAACGTTTATCTGTTAATTTTAAATGGCTTATGATTTGTGCTTCCCATACAGGATTGACTGTTTCTAAGGCTTTTAGCTCACAAATAATGCTATTCTCAACAATTACATCAAGTCTCAATCCTTCATTAAATTCAAGGTTATCGTAAACAATTGGAATATCAACCTGTCTCTGATATTTAAGCCCTCGCTTAACCAATTCATGGCAAAAACATACTTCATAAACTTTCTCCAGTAAACCCGGGCCTAAATTCTTATGGACAGTATAAGCAGCATCAACAATTTTCTTTCCAATCATATCCAATTCATGAGGAATTGGTTTATATTTATTTTGGTGTGATTTTGTGTTTTTGTGCTTTGGTGGCATATTTTTTATTTGTAAAATTATTTGTTTTCATTTAGATCATTCTGAATAATCATTCCCTTTTGTGGGTTTCATGCGTTTGCCCTGGTTCACAAGTTATGAAGTGCTAATTGGAAATTCTAACCGGACAAATGCCCCTCCTGACTCATTGTTACCTATTTTAATCTTACCTGAGTGAGCATTCATAACCAATTTTACAAAATGTAAATCAAGGCCAACATTCTGATCAATATGCTTCTCTTCAAGAATCATCGGATTTAGATCATTATCCAATACCTTCTTTGCAAATCCTTTACCTTTATCAATAATCTTATATTCAATAGATTCAGCTTGAATAGATCCTTCAACTTTAATAACCTCATTATAAGGAGAATGTTTAACCGCATTCCCGATCAGGATTCTGAAGGCTTTTTTGATAAATTCACTGTCCCCTTTCATCAAAGGTTCATCTGAAGGATGCTTTACATCCAATTCAATTTTTTTATTTGTTAATTCTTCTGATAATTCCTCAGAGCAGCTATCTATCAGCAGTCTTAAGTTAATATCAGCATTTTTCAGGGCCTCTGCACCTTTTGTCCGAAGGTTCGTAATTTCGAGGGCCTGGTATGAGAATTTTTCCAGTCGTTTTGTCGATTCTTCCAGGATTTCGAAAAATTCATGCATTTCATCTGAAAGTATGCTATCTTTAATAAAGTCCAAAGAGCTTAAAATTCCATTCAGAGGTGTACGTATTTCATGACTCAGCATCTGTAAAAATTCCGTTTTTGACACATCCAGTACTTCCAGTTCCCTCATTGCTTTTTCAAGTTTTTCATTGGCGTTATTCAGCTCCCTGGTGCGCAGCGCAACTTGTTCTTCAAGATATTGATTTACAGATTCAAGTTTTTCGCGACTGAGTTTTAGCTCAAGATGAGTATTCACCCTGGAAATTAGCTCTTCAATATCAAACGGTTTAGTAATATAATCCTGAGCCCCCAGAAGGAAGCCTTTAATAATATCCTTCCTGTCAGATCTAACGGTCAGGAATATTACAGGGATATTTTTAGTCTTCTCGTTCGCCTTAAGCTTCCTGCAAACTTCAAAACCATCCATACCGGGCATCTCAATATCGAGCAGGATAAGGTCAGGTTTGTTTTCACCAAAGGCGATTTTCAAAGCTTTTTCGCCATTTGTTGCAATCAATCTTTTATATTTTAAAAGGGCTTCCGAAAGGATATCGATATTTTCAGGGGCATCATCAACAATCAGTATCTTTTGCCCTGTTATATCGTCTAATCTATTTATTTCTTTCATCATAGGATTTATTAATAAAACAGTAAGTTTCCCCCCCCAATTACATGCCTTCTATCCATTTAATTACTACTTTTTTTGCCTCATCAAATTCATAGGAAGAAATGAAGTCATTTATTTTCCTTAATTCTTCCCTGTATTGTCCAATGCCTGAAATTTTTTCTATCAACTTATGTTTTTCTACTGCATCGAAGTCGCTGTTTTTAAGCAGTTCACTTAATTCTTTTAACCGGTTTATTAATATTGTTTTATCAAGGATTTCGACAGTATCCTCCGGGTCTTTAGACAACGCTTCTTCCTTTTCCTTATGAAATTTCTCCAGTGATTCAAGGATAGGGGTCAGATGTTTATCAAACTGCGATAACTCGTGATTAATATCAATTTTCTCCTGCTTTCTTAATTTGTCATTAAGCATTACTGCATAATTGTAAAGATCAGTTGCACTTATGTTTCCTGAAACCCCTTTTATAGTATGAACCATACGTTCTGCTTCTTCGGTTCTCCCTTCCAGTAATTTCCCTTTTAATTCCTGTATGAAACCTGAATAGTTTTTTGAGAATTTGGTTAGAAGTTTCAGATACAAAATTTTATTATTATTTATCCTGCGCAGACCGGCTTTGGTATCTAATCCCTCAATTTCAGGTATCTCTATATGTAGCTCTGTTTCAGATGCAATTTCAGGGCCAGATTTCTTACCGGTTGTTGCTGTTCCCGGCTTGATCCATTTTGACAGTGTCCTGTAGAACTTTGCGGGATCTATCGGTTTAGACACAAAGTCATTCATCCCTGCCTCAAAGCATTTCTCTTTCACCCCTGAAATGGCATCAGCTGTCATCGCAGCAATCGGAAGATCTATATAATCTTTCAGCTTCCTTATCTCCCGGGTGGCTTCATAACCATCCATCACGGGCATCTGAAGGTCCATAAATACAAATTCAAATTTTGAAGGTTTGCCCGAGGCTTTGACCATTTCAACAGCTTCCTTCCCGTTATTGGCAATTTCTGCCTGAATACCTGCTGCTTCGAGCATGCCCACAGCCACATCCTGGTTTACCTCATTGTCTTCAACCAGAAGAACCAGGGCTCCCTGCAATTGTGATAAAAGATCTTCGGTAATTACACCGGTTTCACGTTCAATATGTTCTCTTTCAACTTTTTTCCTGAATACCTCCATGATGGTATCGAAGAGTGTTGAATAACTTACAGGCTTAATGAGGATTGCAGCTATGCCAATTTTTTCAGCTTCAGACAGGACCTCCTCCCTGTTATATGCTGTCACCATAATAATTGTTGGAGGTGTAAAAATCTTCTTATCTGATTTAATTAATTCTGCAACTTGTAAACCATCCATATCAGGCATATTCCAATCCATTAGTACCAGCTCATAAGGTTCATCTGTACTTTTTTCAAGCTCAATAATTGCATCCTTCCCTGATCGAACTGTTGTAACCTTAAATGTAAAAGCTTCCAGTGCTTCCCTAAGTATATCGCAGGAAGTTTCATTATCATCACAAACCAGCACCTTCATTCCCCGTAGATCAGCGGCCGGTACGAATTTCTTGGCCTTTTGTTCTTCGCCCAGGCCAAACCAGGCTGTAAAGAAAAATGTACTTCCTTGCCCTTTTATACTTTCCACCCAGATCTCTCCTTCCATCATTTCTGTCAGGCTTTTACTAATGGCAAGTCCAAGTCCCGTGCCACCATATTTCCTTGTGGTTGAAACATCGGCTTGCGAAAAGGATTGAAACAGGCGATCAGCCTGCTCTTTAGTAAGACCAATTCCAGTGTCTTTAATACTGAACAGGATCTTTACCTTGCCTTTTTTCTTTTCTGCAAGCCCTGCTTGAATTACAACTTCACCATCCCTGGTAAACTTGATGGCATTGTTGGACAGATTGATCATGATCTGGCTTAATCTCAGTGAATCTCCGATCAACATATGAGGTACGCTACGTGGCAGGCCAATAACTATCTCAAGGCCTTTTTCATGAGCTTTATAGGTAATTACATTAGCTAAATCCTGAAAGACCTTCTCCAGATCAAATTCTGAACGCTCGAGATCAAGCTTTCCTGCTTCGATCTTTGAGAAATCCAAAATATCATTTATAATACCAAGAAGAGAGA
>JAUVHQ010000132.1 GCA_030593185.1 Bacteroidota bacterium | reverse complement strand
TTAATTCTTACGATATAATATTCCCAATACAACAAATTAAAGCATCGGACTTTGAAAAAATCATCTGTTTTTTCCTGTCATTTACAAAATCCCTATTTCAAACGTTTGCGGCAACGATTGCATTAATTGTTTGATTTTTAATTGTTTATCTTCGGGTTTTTTATTATTTTTGAGAAAAATAACTAAAGATTAACCATTATATTGTTAATAAACTAAATCAAATTTCTATGAAACAATCAAGTTTATGGAGAAATCTGTTTTTTCCGTTCATTTTCCTGTTAATAACTTTTTCGCTCAACGCACAGGAAGTAACGGTTACAGGTAAGGTCACGGATGTATCAACCGGCGGGGAATTACCAGGTGTAACAATCGTGATTAAAGGTACTACAAGAGGAACTGCCGCAAACCTTGATGGAGAATATCAGATCAATGTTACTTCTGGTGAGGTATTGGTTTTCTCATATATAGGTTATCAGAGCGACGAAGTTGCTTTTTCAGGGCAGTCAGTAATTAATGTTAGTCTTGAACCACAGGCTATTGGTGTAAAGGAGCTGGTAGTAATCGGTTACGGTACTGTAGCCAAAGAAGATGCTACCGGATCAGTTACAGCTATCAGCACTGACGAATTCAACAAAGGTGCGATAACATCGCCTCAGGAGCTGGTTACAGGTAAAATTGCCGGTGTTCAGATCACAAATGGAGGTGGAGCACCGGGTATCGGATCAACCATCAGGATCAGAGGAGGGTCATCACTCTCAGCCAGTAACGATCCACTAATCGTAATTGATGGAATACCGGTTGACAATGATGGTATTTCAGGGATGAGAAACCCATTGAACACTATTCATCCTAATGATATTGAAACTTTTACCGTTTTAAAAGATGCTTCCGCAACTGCAATTTTTGGATCCAGAGCATCTAACGGGGTGATAATTATTACAACAAAAAAAGGCTTAAAGAATCGCCCTTTTACTGTAAATTACAATGGCAACATGTCTGTTGGGACAAGATCCGGTGAGGTTGATATTTTAAGTGCTGATGAATACCGCACACTTGTGCAGGAACAGTTTGGCAGTAACCCAAATGCTACTGATCTGCTGGGCACTGCAAATACAAACTGGCAGGATGAAATTTTTCAGACCTCGATAAGTCATGACCATAACTTAAGTGTATCAGGGTCGGTAAAAGATTTCCCATTCCGTGCTTCTATCGGTTACTCCGATCAAAACGGTATTCTTATGACTTCAGGACTTAACAGGACAACCGGTTCATTAAACGTTAGTCCCAGCTTCCTGGATGATCATCTAAATATTAACCTGAACGCTAAAGGAATGTATATCCAGAATAATTTTGCAGATTGGGGAGCTGTAGGGTCGGCAGTTGCTTTCGACCCAACACAACCGGTCATGGATGCAAGCAGCCCTTATGGAGGATATTTTACATGGACACAACCAAATGGTGATCCAATAACAATTGCAACTTCTAACCCGGTTGCTCTGTTAAATTTGAGAGATAATAATTCAACTGTTATGAGAAGCCTGGGGAATATTCAGGTTGACTACAAATTCCACTTTCTCCCGGAATTGAAAGCTAATTTAAACCTTGGATATGATATTTCTGAAAGTGATGGATCTAATTTTGTTCCGGAAAATGCTTCATGGTTGTACGATCAATTAACCGGAGGAGGAGAAAACAGGATATATACACAAAACAAAAAGAACGAACTCTTAGATTTCTATTTTAACTATATAAAAAGCTTTGAATCGATCGATAGCAGAATAGATGCTACAGCTGGTTACTCATGGCAGCATTTCTGGAGAAAGGGAACTACTTATGCTTCAAATGTTTCTGAAACAGAAATTTATGAGGATACTGACTATGAAACTGAAAGTTACCTGGTTTCCTTCTTCGGAAGATTAAATTACGTCTTAAAAGACCGTTACCTGCTTACTTTCACATTACGACAGGATGGTTCTTCAAGGTTTTCGAAAGATACAAGATGGGGGCTTTTCCCATCGGCAGCATTTGCATGGAATATAAACAAGGAATCTTTCCTGCAAGACCTTGGCCTGTTTTCAAATCTGAAATTACGATTGGGCTGGGGTATTACCGGTCAGCAAAACATTTCAAACAATGATTATCCATACCTCGCCAGGTACACCTATAGCGAGGATAATGCACAATATCAATTTGGGAATGTTTTTGTTACTACTCTCAGACCTGAAGGATATGATGCAAATATCAAGTGGGAAGAAACAACAACCTATAACATCGGATTAGACTATGGTTTATTGGAGAACAGAATTACAGGCGCTTTGGATTTATATTACCGGGAAACTGATGACCTGATTAACTTTATACCGGTTCCGGCAGGAACAAACCTTACCAACCAGATATTAACAAATGTTGGGGATCTGGTAAATCAGGGAGTTGAATTTTCAATTAATGCCAAAGCAATTTCAACTACCGATATGGTATGGGAAATCGGATTTAACGCTTCCTATAATGAAAACGAGATTGTTAAGCTTACTGCAACTGATGATCCCACTTACCTCGGAGTTTTCACCGGTGGTATATCCGGAGGAGTTGGAAATAATATTCAAATTCACAGTGTCGGATATCCGGCATCTTCATTTTATGTATATCAACAGGTATATGACGAAAATGGAAACCCTGTTGAAGGATTATATGTTGATCTTAACAATGACGACCAGTCAACGGTTGACGACAGATACCGTTATAAGAAGGCTGCACCCGATGTTTTTATGGGATTCTCTTCACTTTTTAGCTATAAAAACTTCGATTTTAGTTTTGCAGGCAGGATAAACCTGGGCAATTATGTATATAATAACGTGTATTCAAATAACGGAACTTACAGCGGAATGTATAATTCAGTTGGTTATTTAAATAATGTTACTTCAAGCGTACTTGACTCGAAATTTAGTAATCCAAAGTATTTTTCTGATTATTATATGGAAAACGGCTCGTTCCTGCGCATGGATAATATGACTTTTGGATATAACCTTCCTGAAATAATTCAGGGTGTTTCAAACTTAAGGCTATATGCAACTGTTCAGAATGTGTTTTTAATTACTAAATATAAAGGCTTGGATCCTGAGGTAAGTAATGGTATTGACAACAATATTTACCCCCGGCCAAGAAATTTCCTTTTTGGAGTAAGTGTTGAATTTTAAAACTACAAAAATATGAAAGCTAAAAAATTAAGAATTTATATTGTTACAGTATTTGCCGCATTCTTTGCATTTGCTTCCTGTACAAAAGATCTGGATACCGTTCCACTGGATGATGATATCGTAACTTCAGCCTCCGTGTACGATAATCCGGCATCTTACCGGCAGGTTCTGGCTAAGTTATATGCAGGGCTTTCTGTAAGCGGACAAGAAGGACCCCATGGAAACAACGACCTTAGTGGTCTTGATGAAGGGTTCGGCCAATATCTGAGGGCCGTCTGGTATGCCCAGGAAATACCTACTGATGAGGCAATAATTGCCTGGAATGATGGTAATTTAAGAGACTTTCACGAGCAAGACTGGTCTTCTTCCAACGAATTTATTACAAACTTGTATTACCGGATATTTTATCAGATATCATTATGTAATGAATTTATCAGGGAATCATCGGATGCATCTTTGGACGATAGAGGAATTAGTGGATCTAACAAAACAGAGATTCAAACATTCAGGGTTGAGGCACGGTTCTTACGGGCATTAAGCTATTGGCATGCTTTAGACATGTTTGGCAGTGTGCCCTTTGTTACTGAAGATGATAAGGTTGGATCTTTCTTCCCTGAACAAATAAGCAGAGTAGACCTGTTTAGTTACATAGAATCTGAATTGCTTGATATCGAAGACGACCTGATTGCAGCAAAAGCAAATGAATACGCCAGAGCTGATCAGGCTGCTGTATGGATGCTTCTTTCAAAACTATATTTGAATGCTGAAGTTTACATAAACACTGCTAAATACACCGAGTGTATCACATATTGTAATAAGGTTACTTCTGCCGGATATGAACTGGAAGCAACATATGACAATCTGTTCCTGGCTGATAACCATAACGCCAAAGGAGTGATCTTTCCGGTAACTTTTGACGGTATACACACCAGAACATGGGGAGGAACAACCTTTATTATCCATGCCGCAGTTGGTGGGACAATGGATCCGGCTGAATTCGGTATTGACGGTGGCTGGGGTGGATTAAGAACGACCAAAGCCCTTGTAGGTAAATTCCTCAATGTTGACAATCTGAAAAGTGCACCGGCAAATATTAAAGGTATCACTGCTTACCCGGTAATATATGTACCCGGGGCACACCAGGGTTGGAATCCAGAAGACACAACTACAGTCCTCGCATCAGTGAACAGTGATAATAATTACGAAGGATATCTTTATTTCGCCGATGCAGATAACCAGTTTAAATATACCGATGGACCCGCCTGGGATGTTAACTACGGCGATGATGGTGCTGATGGTACTCTGGAACTAAACGGAGCAAATATTGTTGGAGGTGATGCCGGATATTATAAACTTAATGTTGATCTGGGCGGACTAACCCATAGCTTTTTGAAAACAGATTGGGGCGTGATCGGGTCTGCAACTCCAAACGGATGGGATTCAGACCAGGATATGACCTATGATGTTGATAATGATGTCTGGTCACTTATCGTAGATCTTTCAGCAGGAGAAATCAAATTCAGGGCGAATGATGACTGGGGTCTAAACTACGGTGATACAGGTGCAGATGGGATATTATCCGAAGGTGGTGATAATATTGGAATTTCAGAACCCGGACAATACGAAATTAAACTGTACCTGGGTGCACCCGATTATACATATACGGTTGAAAAATTCAGCTCAGATGATCGCGGAATGTTCCATTCTGACGGACAATCACTTGAAATTTCAGATGTGTTTGAATTTACCGAGGGATATGCTGTAACAAAATTTAAAAATGTTACATCCACCGGTGCAACTGGATCAGACCTGACTTTCCCTGATACCGATTTTCCACTCTTCCGTTTGGCTGATGCTTACCTGATGTATGCAGAAGCATACCTGAGAGGTGGCAGCGGTGGTGATGCTTCTACAGCTCTTGGCTATATCAATGCACTAAAAGAAAGAGCATATGGCGACCAGAATGGAAATATTACAGCCGGTGAACTTACTCTCGATTTTATCCTTGACGAAAGAGCAAGAGAATTGCTTTGGGAGGCTCACAGAAGAACCGACCTGGTAAGATTCGGGAAATTCAGTAACACTGATTATTTATGGGCATGGAAAGGTGGCGTTGCTGAAGGAAAATCAGTCGATAGCAAATTTGATCTGTACCCAATACCTGCATCAGATATTGGAGCAAATCCTGAATTAACACAAAACCCCGGTTATTAAAATTAACTTATAAACATAGTTGATATGAAAAAAATAAATCTGATTATAATAATTTTCGCCGGTCTTTTCGCCTTTCTTTCTTGCGAAAAGGATGAAATACAGGCAGTAATAGGTACATATACATCACCAACAATTACAGCTCCTTCAGGCGGTGGCGCTTACACGCTTACTGAAACAACCGAGAACGACACGCTCGATACTTTTAGCTGGTCGGCTGCTGATTTTGGATTCCAGGCTGCAGTTTCCTATACTTTGCAAATTGAATTTGCAGGTAACGATTTTGCAGAACCAATAGATTTAGGGAATACAAATAAATTAGAACTAAAAGTTGTTGTTGGTAGTCTCAATAACAAATTAGTTCTTGCAGGCGCTGTTACCGGTGTTGCAAATTCTATTGAAGCAAGGGTAAGAGCAACAATTAATGAAAATGTTGATACACTTTATTCAGCAGTATTGACATTCGATGTAACTCCTTTTGAGAAGGTAATTATTTATCCATCAGTTTATGTACCTGGTAATTATCAGGCTGCAAGTGGATATACATCCGACTGGTCGCCTGACGTAGCACCTCAATTATACTCATTAAAAGACAATGATAAATATGAGGGATATGTTAACATGGCTAATGGTTCAAATGAGTTCAAGTTTACCGACTTGCCTGATTGGACAATTAACTGGGGAGATACAGGTGCCGACGGCACCCTTGATTCAGATGGAGATAATATAATTTTAGCCGATGCGGGGTATTACAAGATGAATGTAGACATCACCGCGCTTACCTATACCATAATGGATACTGATTGGGGATTAATCGGTTCTGCAACTCCGGGAGGATGGGATTCAGACCAGGATATGACATACGATCCTG
>JAUVHQ010000131.1 GCA_030593185.1 Bacteroidota bacterium | reverse complement strand
TTTGTCAATATCTCAGTATCAGAAGCTTCCACCACATTCAAAGGTTTCTTTCTTGCCATCATAATTCCCCGCATAGCAGGAATTCTCGGCTCAATAGAAATTCCTTTCTGGACAATTGCAACAAACGGTGTATCAATGGATATAATTTCTTTTCCTCCATCAATTGACCTTGAAACAGACACTTTTTCCCCTTCTACTTCAATACCTGAAACTGCAGAGACAGAAGGCAGATTAAGAAACTCTGATAACATCCCTCCCACAGCAAAACCGTTATAATCGCATGATTCAATACCGCACATTACAAAACCAAAATCTTCATCTTTCAACACATCCGCCAGCTTAGCAGCTACAGCATATGCATCAGTTGGTTCAGCATCAATACGTATAGCATCATCTGCACCAATTGCCAGTGCTTTTCTTATTGTAGGTTCAGCACTCTTTGTTCCTACGGTAATAACAGTAACTTTTTCCACTAAGGAGCTGGTATCCTCTTTTAATTCTATAGCCCTTGTCAAAGCCAGCTCATCCCATGGATTAATTATCCACTGTACGCCACTATTGTCAAAAACAGAATTATTTTCCGTAAACGTAACTTTTGTGGTTGTATCAGGTACGTTCCCGAGGCAAACGAATACTCTCATACTCTATATTTTAATGTGTCGAAATTTAACTTCGTTGAACTCGCAAGCTTGGTTCAAAATTATTCATTGATATATACCGAGTTATATTATTTTAATAATCATTCTCGTATTAAAGGCTAAGGCTGAGGCTAAGGCTTCTAACTACACATATTAACATAACCTTTTAGCCTTCATTTAGACCTATTTTTTTGACTTAATATTAATTATTATGTTTTTCTAAGTTTTCTCTTTTAATATATAAATGAAATTTTTATATGCCATTTTAAATAATAATTTCTAGTAATCCTAAAACTTTTTATCTTTCTTAGCCTTAGCCTCAGCTTTAGCTTTAGCCTTTGGGAATAACCAAAATTAGTATAAAATATTAATCAAATATTGCTTTTTTAATTAATTTGTGAAGCTACGTTCTTAATAATTACCTATTTTTTATCAAATAATTAAGTGGACAAATATATAAATAAATCGTAAATAATCGTTATTATCCGGCAGTTTGATAAGATAAGGAAAAGGTTCTCTGAAAATTTAAAGGGATATTTCTTTTGTCGATAAAAATTGCTGGAATTTAATAAAATCAAATCTCAAATTAAACGTTAATCCATTAAAGGCAAATAAATAAATAGCATAGCATTTAATTAATTACGTTATTAATAACGTTATTAATAACGTAATTCTTTTTGATAAGCTATATACATTAAGACAAAAAAAAGAACCTCATAAAAGAGGTTCTTAAAATACAAATTTCAGTAAGCAGTATATATTGTCACGCTTGTGCAGTTGGACCGCCAAAATTCATCGGCATAACAGGTCCGCCAGGACCTTTATCTTTAATTTCACCATGCACAGCTTCATATTTATTAATATTATCATCGAGAGCTCTCAACAATCTTTTGGCATGTTCAGGAGTAAGGATAATCCTGGATTTTACTTGTGCTTTAGGTACACCTGGCATAATCCTGACAAAGTCTAGCACAAATTCAGCTGATGAGTGTGTAATAACCGCAAGGTTTGAATAAGTTCCCTGCGCCACTTCATCATTAAGTTCTATATCCAGCTGGTTTTTTCCGGGTTTGCCTTTTTGGTCTTCCATAGTAAAAAGAATTTATAATTATTACTCCTTATTATCTTCTTCTGTAACTACATCTCCTTCTTCAACTACATCTTTCTCCTTTTCTTTAGCGGACACCAATTTTTCATATTCTTCCATTGAACCCACAACAATCTTGTCATAATTTCTTGCACCGGTTCCGGCAGGAATCAGGTGTCCGACAATAACATTTTCTTTCAGTCCCTCAAGGTTATCCACTCGTCCAAACACAGCAGCTTCGTTTAGAACTTTTGTTGTTTCCTGGAATGAAGCAGCCGACATAAAACTTCTAGTTTGCAACGCAGCTTTTGTAATTCCTTGCAGCACCTGGTTTGACGTTGCAGGAATAGCATTACGTGCTTCAATAAGTTTCTTGTCTTTTCGTTTAAGGATAGAATTTTCGTCTCTGAGTTTCCTTGCAGTAATTATCTGTCCATTCTTAAATATCTGTGAATCTCCCACATCAATTATAATCATTTTATCATAGATCCAGTCGTTCTCATCCATGAATTTCAACTTGTCAACTATTTGTTTTTCAAGGAATTTGGTATCTCCCGGATCAATGATTTCAACTTTACGCATCATCTGACGAACGATGATTTCAAAATGTTTATCATTAATTTTCACACCCTGCAGGCGATAAACTTCCTGAACCTCATTAACAATATATTCCTGTACTTTTGTCGGTCCTTTGATAGCAAGGATATCCAGCGGGGTAATAGCCCCGTCAGACATTGCCAGTCCTGCCCGTACATAATCATTTTCCTGAACGAGTATTTGTTTTGACAATGGAACCAGATATTTTTTCACTTCACCTGTTCGTGATGTAACAATAATTTCACGATTCCCGCGCTTGATCTTACCAAACTGAATCTCTCCGTCGATTTCAGATACTACAGCCGGATTTGACGGGTTTCTTGCTTCGAACAGTTCTGTAACCCTTGGCAGACCACCTGTAATATCGCCCGATTTCCCAATAGCTCTTGGTATTTTTGCCAGTATATCTCCCTCTTTAACTTCACTATTTTCATTGGTAATCACATGAGCACTAACGGGAAGGTTATAGGATTTTGACGAGGTTTTCTTTTTATCCCCCGACACGATCCTGAGAGTAGGGTTCTTAGTTTTATCTCTTGTTTCAATAATCACTTTCTCCTTGTAACCTGTTTGTTCATCAGACTCTTCCCGATAGGTAACACCTTCAATTAATTGTTGGAAATTTACTTTTCCACGTTCTTCAGAGATTATCAATGCATTATAAGGATCCCAATCACAAAGCAAGTCCCCTTTCTTTACACTGTCACCATTCTTAATATAAAGGCTTGAGCCATAAGGGATATTATGAGTTGACAGAGCAATGCCTGTTTCCTTATCCAGTATCCGCATTTCAGCCAGACGTCCAATAACTACATCAACTTTTTTACCATCCTCCATTTTCTTCTTAACAATACGCAATTCTTCAATCTCAACGACTCCGTCAAATTTGGAGATGATACTGGATTCAGCAGTAATACTTGATGCAGTACCTCCAACGTGGAAAGTACGCAGGGTAAGCTGTGTCCCCGGCTCACCAATAGACTGTGCAGCAATTACACCAACTGCTTCACCTTGTTGCACCATTTGTCCGGTAGAAAGGTTTCGTCCGTAGCATTTAGCACAGACTCCTCTACTGGATTCACATGTAAGAACCGAACGAATTTCTACTTCTTCGATTGGTGATTCCTCAATTTTCAGGGCAATCTCCTCAGTAATTTCTTTTCCCGAACCAATTATCAATTCATTATTTAACGGATTGTATACATCATGCACAGTAGTACGGCCCAGGATCCTTTCATAAAGTGTTTCAACAACTTCCTCATTCTTTTTAATTGCACCTGCAACAAGTCCTCTCAATGATCCACAATCAGGCTGTGAAACCACAACATCCTGTGACACATCAACCAGGCGTCTTGTCAGGTAACCTGCATCTGCAGTTTTCAGGGCAGTATCCGCCAAACCTTTTCTGGCACCATGGGTTGAAATAAAATATTCCAGAACTGAAAGTCCCTCTTTAAAATTAGACAAGATTGGGTTTTCAATAATTTCCGAAGCAGTAGCGCCTGATTTTTGTGGTTTAGCCATTAGCCCCCTCATCCCTGAGAGCTGTCTTATCTGTTCTTTAGAACCACGTGCACCTGAGTCAAGCATCATAAACACGGGATTAAATCCCTGTTTATCAGAAGATAATTGTTTCATCAGGGTTTGGGTAAGCTTGGCATTTGTATGTGTCCATATATCAATTATCTGGTTGTAACGTTCGTTGTTAGTAATAAATCCCATGTTGTAGTTATTCATCACCTCATCTACGTTTCTATAACCTTCTTCCACAAGTTCAAGTTTCCGTTCCGGAACGATTACATCTTTAAGATTAAATGAAAGCCCACCAAGAAAAGCCATATTATATCCAAGAGATTTGATATCATCAAGGAATTTTGCGGTAGATGAAGTCCCGGTTTTTTTCAATACTGTACCAATAATATCTCTAAGTGATTTCTTAGTTAGAAGTTCATTGATAAATCCAACCTCTTTAGGTACAAACTGGTTAAAAACTACTCGCCCTACAGTGGTTTCAATAAGATGATTAACCGGTTTCCCTTCAACTATATCATCAACTTTAACCTTAACAATGGCATGGAGATCAATTTTACCTTCATTCAGAGCAATAGTGACCTCTTGAGGAGAATAGAAAACCAAACCTTCTCCCTTGATTTTCAGGTTTTTTGTTGATTTTTTTTCTTTGGTAATATAATATAATCCAAGAACCATATCCTGTGAAGGAACTGTAATTGGAGCACCATTAGCCGGATTAAGTATATTATGTGATGCAAGCATCAGCATTTGCGCTTCAAGAATAGCAGTATTACCCAGAGGCAGATGGACTGCCATCTGATCACCATCAAAGTCGGCATTAAATGCAGTACAAACCAATGGATGTAACTGAATTGCCTTTCCCTCAATAAGTTTAGGCTGAAATGCCTGTATACCAAGGCGGTGAAGAGTTGGAGCCCTGTTAAGCAGGACAGGATGACCTTTAAGTACACTTTCCAGTATATCCCATACAACGGGATCTTTCCTGTCTACAATCTTTTTAGCTGATTTAACAGTTTTTACTATACCCCTTTCAATTAGTTTTCTAATAATAAAGGGTTTATACAGTTCAGCTGTCATATCCTTTGGCAACCCACATTCATGAAGTTTAAGTTCCGGACCAACAACAATAACTGACCGTGCCGAATAATCAACTCTTTTACCTAGCAGATTCTGACGGAATCTTCCTTGTTTTCCTTTTAGACTATCACTCAACGATTTAAGCGGCCTGTTTCCATCAGTTTTAACGGCATTTGATTTCCTGGAATTATCAAATAATGAGTCAACTGATTCCTGAAGCATCCGTTTCTCATTACGAAGGATCACTTCGGGAGCTTTTATTTCAATAAGTCGTTTAAGCCTGTTATTTCTGATAATTACACGGCGGTAAAGATCGTTAAGGTCTGATGTGGCAAAACGTCCCCCATCAAGTGGCACAAGCGGTCTGAGTTCAGGAGGAATAACAGGTACTACTTTCACTATCATCCATTCTGGGCGATTTACTTTTTTTGAAGCTCTGAAAGCTTCAACAACCTGCAATCTTTTCAGGGCTTCATTTTTCCTTTGCTGCGAAGTTTCTGTATTTGCTTTATGTCTGAGAGAAAATGACATTTCATCCAGATTAAGTCGTTCAAGCAAATGAAACAAAGCATCAGCACCCATTCCTGCAATAAATTTATCAGGATCAGTATCCTCCAGATATTGATTCTCCTTTGGAAGGCTTTCCAGAATCTCAAGATATTCCTCTTCAGTAAGGAAATCAAGATAGTTAATACCATCTGTTACTTTAACACCCGGGTTAATTACTACATATCTTTCGTAGTAAATAATAGAATCGAGTTTTTTAGTTGGAAGACCAAGAAGGTAACCCATTTTATTGGGTAGCGACTTGAAGTACCAAATATGAGCAACCGGTACCACAAGAGAGATATGACCAATACGTTCGCGCCGCACTTTCTTTTCAGTAACTTCAACACCACAGCGGTCACAAACAATACCCTTGTATCTTATCCTCTTATATTTACCACAATGGCATTCATAATCCTTAACGGGTCCGAATATCCGTTCACAGAATAAACCATCTCTTTCAGGTTTATAAGTTCTGTAATTAATTGTTTCGGGTTTCAGTACTTCTCCACACGAAAGTTCGAGTATCTCTTCCGGTGAAGACAGAGCAATTGAAATTTTTGTAAAATCACTCTTAACTTTTATATCTCTACGGAATGGCATAAACAAATAATTAAATTTTCACTAACATAATTAATTAATCAAGACTCATACTAAGTCCAAGTCCTCTAAGTTCATGTAACAGAACATTAAGGGATTCAGGTATTCCCGGTGTTGGCATGGGCTCTCCTTTTACAATAGATTCGTACGACCGTGCTCTTCCGATAACATCATCAGATTTCACTGTCAGGATTTCCTGAAGTATGTGTGATGCTCCGAAAGCTTCAAGAG
>JAUVHQ010000337.1 GCA_030593185.1 Bacteroidota bacterium | reverse complement strand
GTGTTTTCAAATCACCAGGCCAGCTACCGACAAGCTGTCCTGTTAGTTTCCATGTTTTTCCAAGATTCAAAGTATAATCGGCACTAAAGGAACGTGCATATCCGCCATCCCACGATTTGTCTACCAATGTTAATCCTACGGTAGAGGATTTAAGAATGTCTTTTTTAACCCTGGCAGCAGTAAAGAATGCACCGGGCTGATCTTCATCAGCAATTTCCGGACTATGGGCTGCAAGAACATTGAAACCATAATCACCGATTTTCCCGGTAACTTTGCCGCCCCAATCAATATCGCCAATCCGGCGGGAATAGAAAGTTCTTATCCTTGTCCTGTACATTTCATTTCCCTCCTGGAAAAACAATCGTTTCTCAGGGTAACTCAATTCATACCTTGAAAGATTGATTTGTTCCTCATCTGCTTCAACAGTGGCAAAATCGGGATTGTATGTTGCATTTGCTGATATATTGGATGAAAACTGCCATTGAAGATCAGCACCAACATCCGGAATTACCTTATTGTACTTACCCGAAAAGTCACTGTTTTCATACCTTACTGTGGAATAGGGAAACAGGGTTGTATTACTTTTTGCTCCCGGTGCTTCAATTCCGGTCAATATCCCGCTCTGCGAAACCCTGTAGTCATTGTTCATTTCTTCCGACCAGTATGAAGTTTCTGAATTTGACCGTATTATCCTTCCAAAATTAATACCCCATTGGTTCAGGTTTTTTCGGTATTTCATGCTTTTAAACGGGATAGACATTTCAACTGTCCATCCCCATGAAAATATCTTAACTGCACTTTGCCATTCAGTGTCCCAGTTTATATCCATGTTTCTTCCATCATCGGTAAACTTCAGATCGGTTTGTGAACCAAGAGGGTTTACCGCAAAACCATATGCACTGGTATTATCGTTATAAGTATCAAGCATTACTAAAACAAGGTCATCACTTTTTTCAAGCTGATCTCGTGACTGTATCTTTGCCACAATTTCATCAGAAGGTTGATAGCATTTCCAGAAAATATAAATATTCATACTATCGTATCCAAAATAAACAACCGTTTTGCGGGAGGTAGCTATTCCCTTTTGAGGTTCAAGCTGAATAAAAGAAGTTGCGCTATCTGAAAAGTTGTAAGTATCAATTATTCCATCTATAAGAATCGGGGTTTTAACCCTGAAAGCAGTAACCTGTTTTTGTGCATTAGCCCTTGCGAATGCAAAAACCAACATGATAACAAACAAGACACTTTTCATTTGGCGAAATTATGTGAGACAATAAATCTGAATGGGAATATATTTTCATGGAGAATTAAATATCCAGGATAATCAGACCTATTTCATTAATTGCCAAATGTAAATAAAATTCCCTGTTTATCAGAGACTGATCATAAAGACAAAAACTCTGTCCGTATAGATATAAGTTATGAAAAGTGGTGTTTTTAAGGATTGATCATTCAACTATACTATATCTGTTTATTTCATACTGAATGACATTCAGAAGCATGTTTACCTTTTAACGTGCCAGATTTATATTTTTTCTTGTTATACTCAAAAATCAGATCATCTATTGTCTCTTTTACTGTTTGTATTTTGGTTGCCAGAAACGCATTGGAACCTGCAAACGAGAATCCTTCTGACATATTGCCTCTTGCTGAATTGAACAAAGCTTCGGCAATACAATACGGGACTTCTTTGTAATTACAGGTTTTAAGACATTTCCATGGGCATTTTACAGGTTTAGTGTATCCGTTTTGAATCTTTTTCACAAAATCGTTTATAATTACCCTGCCGGGCAGACCAACAGGACTATCAATAATTGTTATATCCTCCTTTCTGGATTTTATATAACTCTCCTTGTACTCCATTGAGGCATCACATTCATAGGTGGTTACAAATCTGGTTCCTATCTTTACTGCTTTTGCTCCCAATTGCATAATCTTATACATATCTTCTCCGTAGTATATTCCCCCAGCAGCAATTACCGGAATTTCTATACCAAATCTTTGTTCAAAAGGCACCATTTCTGATACGGTTTCTGAGATCAGGTTTGGCAGTTGGAATTTTTGATTTTCCAAATCATCTTTCTTGAATCCCAGATGTCCCCCTGCGAGAGGACCTTCTACCGCAACAGCATCAGGTACATGATTGTATTTGTTTGCCCAGTGCTGGAAAATTAATCTTGCTGCTTTTGCAGATGATACCTTGGGAACGAATTTTGTTTTACTGGATTCTAATAGTGAGTCAGGTATTGTAGAAGGTTTTCTTAAGAATAAGCCGGCTCCAATAAATATTATATCAATTTTTTCCTCCAGTGCAATTCTAAACATATCTTCATAATCTGTTATAGCCAACATAAGGTTTATGCCTAAAACACCGTTAGTTAACGATTTTGCTTTCCTGATTTCTTTCCTTAAAGCAGTTTTGTTTGCCTCACGAAAATTCTTAACATAATCAGGTTCAAGCATGCCAATAGCTACTGCTGAAATAACGCCAACACCTCCTTCGTTAGCAACAGCTGATGCAAGTCCGGAAAGTGATATAGCAACACCCATTCCTCCTTGTATAATGGGTAATTTAATGTGAAGATCCCCGATTTGAAATGCTTTCATAACACTATTTTTATTTATCGTAATTTTATAATTATTCGTTGATTAATAATAAGTAATATCATATTTATAAATGCTGTATTAAAGGCTAAGGCTAAGGTTTTTTGTTGCACATTTTAACCTTTTAGCCTTCTTCATTTATACATATTTTT
>JAUVHQ010000178.1 GCA_030593185.1 Bacteroidota bacterium | reverse complement strand
CCTCTTGTTTCAAGGAAACTTGTTGTGGGGAAGAAGACATGTGCATGTTTTGAGATACCTGTAAGAAACATGTTTTGCTGAACAAAGAATTTCAGACCTGAAAGATCAGGATTGCCGGGAATATCCCCAAATACAAATAGTGATTCAATACCATCTTTACCTATGTTGTTTATCATTTCGTTTCGTGATAATCCGGAAGTATTATTTAGTTTGATTTTCAGATGATCAGACCATTTTTTTAAACTCTTTTTATTATCAATTCTGGCAAAACCTGGCAGCAGACCGGGATTCATGCCGGCAAAGGTTCCACCATAATAATTGCCTTCACTCAAAAGGAACATTATCCTGCAATTATCCGGGTTTTTCTGAAGTAGTTGAAGATTATATAAGGCATTAAAACTGTCAATACAATTTGAACCCCGCAGTATTCCATCACCTGCAAGAATGAGTAATTTCTTTGAATCTGAAATTAAATTAACAGCCGAATTAACCTGTGATCCTGAAATACCAAGCTGATTACAGGCACTGTTAAAATCCAACTTTTTTAATTGTAATTTCAAATTCTCTGTTTTCCCCCCGTTTATTTTTCTAAGCAGTCCTGATAATATAGTATGAAGAAGTAGAAGCTCTCCTCCATTTTTGAAAATTAGTGTGTTATGCGAAAAAGAAGATGTACGGTTATCATATGGATTTGCAAAAATTATTTTAGTTCCGTTTCTGTAAGCTTTTCTGATCCTGTTTTCAATTATTGGATGTGATACTGAACCATTTGAACCGATTATTAATATTGTATCAGTATCTTTAATAGAATCTAATTCGATTGGAGGGAAGGTATTATTATATTCATGTATCTTTTCAAGTATTTCACTATTAGGGTAGGCTGAAAGCATATCAAGGTTATTTGACCTCATAACCTTCCTTGCGAATTTCTGCAGGATATAATTATCCTCCAGGTAATCGTGGGGAGAACCGATCATACCAAACTGATTCCCACGGTATCGTTCAAGATTGCTTGCAGTAAAACTAATGGCTTCTTTCCAGCTTACTTCGATCCATTTATCGCCTTTTCTAATTAAAGGGTTCAATACCCGGTCAGGATGGTGGACAATATCACCGGGAACAAACTTGCCCCTGACACAAATTTGTGGAGGATTTATTCTCTTTCCGGTTTCAGGACCAACATTTATTATACGATTGCCCCTGGAATTTACATTTATTGTGCAACCTACCGGGCAAAAAACACAAGTGGTTTCAGTTGATTTATCGGGCAAGCCAACCCATTTACCCATCTTTTCAGATATTGAACCGGTTGGGCATACATCAATGCATGCACCGCAAAATTCACATCCTGCATCTTTTTGAGATTCCCCGAAAGCTGTTCCAACTATTGCATGGTTTCCTCGTTGTACAAACGACAAAACTTCACTATTCCGTTCTTCATTGCAAATTCTTACACAACGACTACAGAGAATACACAGATTATAATCAAGATCATAAAACGGATTATTCCTTTCGGGTTCTATTCCACGGTAGGTAATTGGATATTTTACATCAGATATTTTAAGGTAATCGACTAAATCCTGCAATTCACAATCACCATTATTAGCACAATAATTACAGCCGGTTGTTGTACTGACCTTCCGGGTTGAATGCATAAACTCTGTGCAATCATTTTTGTCTTTACATACAAGGCAGCTATAAGGATGTTCAGACAGGATCAGTTCGAGTGTTTCTTTTTGTAATGAATTTAATTCCGGTGAATTTGTGGTGATCTCCATTTCATTTACTACATGTGTTGTGCATGCAGTTGGATAACCTCGCATATTTTTTATTTTAACCACACAAAGCCGGCATCCCCCGTATGGTTGTAAATTTTCAAGGTAACATAAGGTTGGGATATATATTTTTTTTAAGCGGGTTGCTTCAAGAACGGTAATACCATCAGGGACAGAAAATATCTTCCCATCTATTTTAATACTGATATTTTTCTCCGTTTCCACTTTCATATTTGAAATATAAGTAGTTTTGTCAGGTTATTTATTCTATTACAATTGCATCACCTGCTATAGCATCAAACCGGCAGATCTCATAACATGCCCGGCATTTTATACATTTTGATAGATCCAGGTTGTGTGGTTCGCTTCTGGGACCTGTGATTGCACCGGTTGGACAAACATTTACACACCTTTGGCATCCGGTACATTTTTTCTTAATTACCCTGTATTCAACCAGATCCCTGCAAACTGCAGCCGGGCAACGCTTGTTTTCAATATGTTCTAAATATTCATCTTTAAAATATTTTATGGTTGTTAATACAGGATTAGGCGCAGTTTGTCCCAGACCGCACAGTGAACTATTCTTAACTGTATCTCCAAGGTTTTCTAAAATCTCCAGGTCTTTTATTTCCCCTTTTCCTTGCGTGATTTTTTCAAGTATCTCTAATATCCTGGTCGTTCCAATCCGGCATGGCACACATTTACCGCAACTTTCCTGACTTGTGAATTTCAGGAAATATTTTGCCACATCCACCATACAAGTGTGTTCATCCATTACGATCAAGCCTCCGGAACCCATAATGGAGCCGGCTTGAGTAAGAGATTCAAAATCTACAGGCAGATCAAGGAATTTTTCTGAAAGGCAACCACCTGAAGGTCCTCCTGTTTGAACTGCTTTGAATGGTTTTATGGGACCGCCTCCGGTATCGAAAATGATTTTCCGTAAAGTAGTACCCATTGGTACTTCTATTAGTCCGGCCCTCCTGATTTTCCCTACCAGGGCAAAAGTTTTGGTTCCCTTACTGGTTTTTGTCCCAAAACCGGCATACCAGTTTCCGCCTTCCCGTAATATTTTGGGTATGGTAGCAAGAGTTTCAACGTTATTTATATTTGTAGGATTACCATACAGTCCGGATGTTGCAGGGAATGGCGGTCTGCTTCTTGGCATACCTCTTTGTCCTTCTATAGATGCGATCAATGCTGTTTCTTCTCCGCAAACAAATGCTCCTGCCCCTTCTTTCAGTCTGATTTCAAATGAAAAACCGGTGTCAAGTATATTTTTCCCCAGGAAACCCAGATCAATCATTTGTGTTATAGCGATTTTGAGGCGCTCGATAGCCAGAGGATATTCAGCACGAATGTAAATGTACCCGGTATTTGCTCCTATAGCATGTGCAGCAATTACCATTCCTTCAAGCAAAGCAAAAGGATCACCTTCCATAAGAGAACGGTTCATAAAAGCGCCGGGGTCACCTTCATCCGCATTGCAAATAAGATATTTTGGTTTGCCTTTTGCTTCCCTGCAGAACTGCCACTTCAATCCGGTTGGGAAACCTGCCCCTCCACGGCCTCTGAGACCTGATTTTTTTATCTCGTCAATAATACCTTCAGGTCCGAGATTCAAAGCTTTGAGTAAACCTTTGAATCCATCTCTTGCTATATAATGATTAATGTTCTCAGGATCAATAATACCGCAATTCCTTAAAACTATACGCTCCTGGTTTTTAAGCATCGGTTGATCCCAGAATGATCTGATCCCATCAATTTCTTTTTGTTGTGGATCTAAATGCCCGAGAGGCTTCAGTTTGGATTCTTCACCGTTTAAAAATTCTGTTAATAACCTGATCGTTTTTTGTTCATCTACGTTGTTAAAACTAAAACGTGGAAACCCGGGTTTTTGAATATCTAATAAAGGTTCCAGGTAACATGGACCAATACATCCGACTTTGAGGACTTTAGCATTAATTTTTTCCTTGCTGATTGTTTCTTGTACCTGCTTCCATACCTTATCTGCTCCTGAAGCAATACCGCAGCTTCCCATTCCAATATAAATAACCGGCTCAGGATTCTCTTGTAATGATTGCCATTCATAAAGAGCTTTTTTCTGTATGGTTTCAAAATTATTCATACCCGTCCAGTATTTCTTTTAATTTAACAACCGACATCCGGCTGTGGATGGTATTATCTATTTTTACTACCGGGGCTAAAGCACAACATCCCAGGCATGCAACCCTGTCCAAATCGAACTTGCCGTCTTCTGTGGTTTCTCCTGTAGTTATATCAAGTTCCGACGTTAAAACATTTAATAAAAAATCTCCTCCCTGAACATGACATGCTGTTCCCAGACAAATTCTTATCGAATGACGCCCCGGAGGATTAAACTTAAACTGGGAGTAGAAGGTTGCAACTCCAAATATATAACTCCTGGATACCCTCAAATGTTTTGAAATACTTCCGATTGCTTCGGGAGATAAAAAATCATCTTTTTCCTGAACAGCTTGAAGAATTTGGATTAAATTACTCTTGTCTTTTTGTGGGAATTTGTTTAATGTAGATTGTGTGGTATTGGCTATTTTCACGTCCATGTGATTTTCATAAAGTTCTAAAAATATGAAAAAAAATTAAATTCTGCTAAAAGATATTATTTCATAATTTTTTTAAACATAACCCAAAAGCCAGAAATCAATATCATTGGAACCCTTGAGGTTCGACAAAATCCAAAACTTATAAAACGCATAACACATTACAAGAACCAGGTAACTTGTTGTCGGAAGCAGAAAATATTCTTTGAAATTTCCGTGTTAACCAATCTTGTTGGAAGAAGATTAGCAGGAAAATTTGTAATTTGGCACCTTAGTTAATAAAAAAATATACAGATATGGCAAACATGAGAGACATAAAGAAAGAGATCAATGGCCTGACAAACGAAGTGATCTCCGATTGCTTTTTATACTTGTATATGCATAAGGATAAAAACAAGAAAGAAGTAACCGGGATTATGAAAGACACATTAAAGACACGTAATAATCTGATATACAAGGTGAATCATCCCGATTCCGGAGATCGGAAAAAGATTAAAAAGCATTTTGGTAAAATACGAAGTGAATTGGTTGGTAAAATGGATGGCTATTTTACAAAGTTGAGTATGATATCCAAAGGAACTAAAGAAAGTGTAAATAAGTAATCAGCAGGAGAATAATTTGAAGATTCATTATTCTATATATATCAATGGACGTGTCCAAAATGTTGGGTTCAGGTATTTTGTAGTTATGAAGGCAGGAGAGTACCAAATAACCGGGACAGTGAAAAATGAAGTAGATGGTGCGGTGGTGGTTGAGGCTGAAGGAGCAAAGGAACAGGTTGATATTTTTCTTGCTGATCTAAAAAAAGGACCGGGTTGGGCACGGGTTGATGATGTAAAGGTTACCCAACTTCCTGTAGCTGACTATACCGACTTCAAAGTGGTGTAC
>JAUVHQ010000304.1 GCA_030593185.1 Bacteroidota bacterium | reverse complement strand
TCTCCTCTTCTCCTCTTCTCTTTTTCGCCCTCTCGCCCCCTCACTCCCTCGCTCAGTCGCCTCATCACCTCATTCTTCCCTCAAAGCATCATACAACACTTCCACGGGATGGTAAGCTGTTCGTTTTGTTCCGTCTTTTATCTGGTGCCGGCAGCTTGTCCCCGGTGCGGCAATCAATGTTTTTTCAGCAGTTTCCCTGATAGCAGGAAATAATATCAGTTCTCCGACTTTCATGCTTAAATCGTAGTGCTCTTTTTCATATCCGAATGAACCTGCCATGCCACAACAACCTGATGGGATCTCTTCAACAGTATAATTTACAGGTAAAGACAATAATTTTATTGTAGCTTCAGTTGAGGCAATTGATTTTTGCTGGCAATGACCATGCAGCTTTATGTGCTGTTTGTTATCTGTAAAGGTTTCAGATTTTATATGTCCCTTTTCCATTTCCCTTATCAGGAATTCATCAATCATAAAGGTGTTGTTGGCAATTTGCCTGGCTGTTTGCTTGTTTTTTCCACGCAGCAAATCAGGATACTCGTCACGAAAACTCAGAATTGCTGAAGGCTCAATTCCTATTAAAGGTTTTTCTTCAGATATTAACGGGCCAAAAATTTCGATATTTTTCTCAGCAAGACGACGGGCTTTACGTATTAAACCTCTAGAAATATAAGCCCTTCCGCTTTCGGCATGTAATTGTGTTTCAGTCCTATACCCTAATTTTATTAGTAATTTAATTGTTTTTATCCCGATAATGGTATCATTGTAGTTAGTAAATTCATCAATGAACAGGTAAACAGTTCCGTTTTTTGGGTTTTCAGGGTTAAGTTTATGAAGGTTTTGCCGCACCCATTTTCTAAGTATTGTAGTGTTTATTGCAGGTATAGATCGCTTAACAGCAAATTTCAGGATCCTTTTTATCGGAAATGATAAAACCTTACTTTTTGCAAAGAGGTTAAATAAAGCAGGGAAAAAAACTCCTATACGGTTGATTTTTGAAATGTTGGCAATAACTCTTGTTCTAAGGGGAATACCATGGTTATCGTAGTAATGTTGCAGAAATTCTGCTTTCATTTTGGCTACGTCTACACTGGAAGGACACTCTGATTTACACCCTTTACAGGAAAGGCACAAATCAAGAATTTCGTATAGTTCTTTATGATCAAATGGTTTTTCCTGCTCTGGTAAACTAAGTAATTCCCGTAACAGATTAGCTCGTGCCCTGGTAGAAGCATGTTCATCACGAGTTGCCATGTAACTTGGGCACATTGTTCCACCGGTTTTTTCTGTTTTCCTGCAATCGCCTGAACCATTGCATTTCTCAGCTGCTCTGACAATTCCGTCTGTATCCGAAAAGTCAAATATGGTTTTTATATCAGGGGTAATCTGACCAGGAATATAACGCAGACTGGTATTCATTCGCGGGGAGTCTGTTATCTTTCCAGGATTGAAGATATTTAGAGGATCCCAGCTCTTTTTCAACTCTTTTAACAATTCATAGTTCCGGTCACCCAGGATTATTGGTATAAATTCTCCGCGAAGTCGTCCATCACCATGTTCCCCGCTCATTGATCCGTGATACTTTTTTGCAAGTCGTGCTACTTCGAACCCCAGTGTCCTGAAAAGTTCCACATCATTAGGGTCTTTTAGATTCAGTATGGGACGCAAATGCAGTTCACCTGATCCTATATGGGCATAGTAAACACATTCTTTCTTGTGCTTATCCAAAATACCCTTAAGCTCATCCATGTAATCAGGTAACATATTTACATTTACAGCTGTATCTTCAATTAGTGAGACTGGTTTTGCATCTCCTTTCATGTTCGATAAAATTCCAAGTCCTGCTTTCCTGAGATCCCAGACTTTATCAACATCAGGTGGAAAAATAAGAGGGAAATGATAACCATAACCCTCTTTTTGCATGTCTGCTTCAAGATTCTTTGCAATTTGTTCTATTTCATCACGAGTTTCACGGGCAAATTCTATCATAAGAATAGCAGCGGGTTCCCCTTTAATAAAAAACCGGTTTCTTTGTTGTTCTATGTTACTTTTTGTTAATTCCAGTATAATATTGTCCATCATCTCCACCGCTCCTGGTTTATGCTTCAGGGCAATCAGGTTTGCCCTGAAAGTTTCTTCAATGGTTTTGAAATGAACGCAAACCAATCCTGTTTCTGCAGGAGGGAGATCAACCAGGTTTAATTTGATCTCAGTTGTAAAAGCCAGTGTCCCTTCCGATCCGGCAAGTAACCTGGAAAAGTTAAAAGGTTTTTTTTCATCTGGAGTAAATACATCTGATTTCAGCAAAAGATCAAGTGCATAACCAGTATTTCTTCGTGGAATAACAGGATCCGGATAATCATCCCGGATAGATTCCCTGTTTGTTTCGTCTGTAAGCATCTTGCGAATAGACCTGTAAATTTCGCTTTCAAGCGTTTCTCCCATGCACTTAATCTCAAACTCTCTGGTAGTAAGATCATTGAATCTGGCTTCTGAACCATCGCTTAAAATGGTGCAAACTTCAAGTGTATGATCTCTTGTGCTACCATAAAGTATGGAATGTGCCCCGCACGCATTGTTACCTAACATTCCACCTATCATGCAGCGGTTCGAAGTTGAAGTTTCCGGACCAAAAAACAACCTGATTGGTTCAAGGTATTGGTTGAGTTCATCCAATATAACGCCTGGCTCTACACGTACCCATTTTTCTATCGTGTTAACTTCAATAATGCTGTTCAAATAACGTGAAACATCTACTATAAGCCCATCTGACACTACCTGGCCGGCAAGAGAGGTTCCTGCAGTTCTTGGTGTTATTGGTATTTTATTTTCACGTGACCAAGTAATTATTTTGCGAATGTCAGTTTTGTGCTTTGGCAAAGCTATAGCAACCGGTTTTTGACGGTAAGCCGAGGCATCAGTAGCATATATCAAACGACTAACTTCATCGTAAAGCAGATCTCCATCCAGTGACCCGGCAAGGGTTTCAAGCTGGCTGATCAAAATAGCAGGGTCCATATAGTAAAATTTTAGGCTAAAATAACAAATCAATTACTGAGGATAAAATCAAAATTAGCAGAATAACTACAATTAGTATCATGTCAACGACTTTTTGCTCACAGCTCACCTCTCATCTCTCACCTCTTCTTTCTCTCCTTACCTACTTACCTCTCTTACTTCT
>JAUVHQ010000108.1 GCA_030593185.1 Bacteroidota bacterium | reverse complement strand
ATTATTACCTGTAAATTTCACCAGATTACCGGGCATAGCTGTCCTACCTGCGGCATGACTCGCTCATTGGTTGCTCTAACCCACCTTCACCTGAAGGAGGCTTTTTTATATCACCTTTTCGGACCTTTGGTTTATGTAATATTCCTGGTTTCTTTTGTTGCTTTACTTACAGAAATAATAACCGGAAGGAAAATCGGGTTAGGAATAAAGCCTTCGATAATTCGTTTTATTATTGGAATATTCTTTTCACTATGGATCATTTTCTGGATTATCCGGTTGGTGGGTGAATTTACGAAATGATGCCAGCTAAGCATACCCGCCAAGCGGTTTAAAACCGCTAGGCGGGTTATTATGAAGCAGGAATTGTTTGCCTCGTTCCACCGGGCTGACCGGTAAATCACTTTTCAAGAAAAGCAATATTCCGTTTAAGTCCTGAGAATCCGGTCCTTTTTACCGCAGTACTGGAAAACAGTTTCTCATAATTTTTCTCGTCTAGTTCCTTCCAGTCATTCCTGGTCATTTCCAGCATCTCTTTACGGGATATAAAATCAGGTTCACCGGTAGGTTTTATCCCATTGTTCCAGGGACATATATCCTGGCAGATATCACAACCAAACGCCCAATTTCCCATTTTCCCTTTAAGTTTATTGTCAATTTCTCTCTTATTCTCAACGGTCTGATATGAGATACACAGGTTGGCATCTATCACCCGGTCGGTAACAATAGCATTGGTCGGACATGCTTCAATACACTTTATGCAATTACCACAATAATCTTTTGCAGGATTATCATACTCCAGATCAAGATCAATGATCAGTTCACCAATAAAAACAAATGAACCATATTTCCTGTTTATCAGGTTTGAATTTTTCCCGATCCATCCCAAGCCACTCCGGGCAGCCCATGCTCTTTCCAGGACAGGAGCCGAATCAACGAAAAATCGTCCTGTTACAGTTTTATCAAAACCACGGATAATTTCAAGTAGTTTTTTCAATTTTTTCTTAATAACCTTATGATAATCAATTCCGTAGGCATACTTAGAAATTTGCGGACTTTTTTTATCATTCTTAACTTCAGATGAATAATAATTAAGAATAACAGAAATAACCGATTTGGCTCCGGGGACTAATTTTACAGGATCTGTTCTTTTATCAAAATGACCCTTCATGTAATTCATCCCCGCGTGCATATTATTATTCAGCCAGCCTGTAAGATGTGCGGCATCTTTATCGAGAAAACCGGCAGGAGCAATACCACAATCCTGGAAGCCAAGTTTTTTTGCCTCTGTTTTTATTAATAAAGTGTTCTCCGCCTTCAGTTTCATATTATCACGATTTACCCGAGAACTGGAAATAATATTTGAGTTCAGTAAAAAAAACGTTTCTACAAAAAGCCTAGTTCCAGCTTTGCCTCTTCAGACATCATACTTTTGTCCCACGGAGGATCAAAGGTCAGTGTAAGCTCAACATCTTTCACCCCTTTAATACTGCCAACCATATTTCGTACATCGGCAATTAAATCATCTGCCATTGGACAGTTTGGGGCAGTCAATGTCATGGTTATCCGGGCAACTTTATTTTCATCAACTGCTATTTCATATATCAGTCCGAGATCATAAACATTTACAGGTATCTCAGGATCAAAAACAGTCTTGAGTGCTTTTAATATTTGAGCTTCGACCATCAGGAAATTATTTTCCTCAGCCATAATTTCAGTATTAATTATTTTGTTTTTTTCCGGAATGGACTCAAAGTAGTTTACATTTCATATTCTTCTAAAGTGTTACGAGTTTCGTGTTACAGGTAAACGCATGTTTCTTTGCACTCAGCTCTACGCCCTTTGCTCTTTGCCTACTTACTACATACTATTTACTTCTTACTCTCTTCGTCTCTTCGTCTTTTAGTCTCTTCGTCTCCCCTTACCCCCCTCCTGTTTTGCATAATAAGCCAGTCCGTAAAGTTTCATCTGTTTTATCATTGCCAGCAATCCGTTCGATCTGGTAGGTGACAGATTTTCTTTGAGCCCTATCCGGTCAATAAAATAGAGGTCAGCATCTTTGATCTCCTCCGGTTTCCGCCCCGACATTACTTTTACCAGCAAAGCAACTATACCTCTTGTAATAATGGCATCACTATCTGCAGTGAACATAACTTTCCCGTTATCCAATTCAGCATGAAGCCATACTTTCGACTGGCATCCTTCGATAAGATATTCATTATTCTTATGTTTCGGGTTTAGTGGCTCAAGCTGGTTACCCAATTCAATCAGGTAATTATACTTATCTATCCACTCATCGAAAAGCTCAAAATCTTCAATAATTTCGTCCTGTATTTCGTTTTGTGTCATTTCTATTTAATCTTTTTTGATTACTTACTTCATCAGATACCTAATGAAGCTATTCATTTTTGAAATCAATTCAGTTAATGGTTTTTATAGCCTGTTGCATTATAATTTATGAATTTAACCATCATTGATCCGTTGAGAAATATTCATGTCGTATTAAATATTTTCTTTGTCCCGTTAGGGACAGAATATTTATAGCAAAGTCGTCATAATCAGTATTCTAAGTCCCGTCAGGGACGATATATTATTTAATATCTTTTAAAATATATCTCTTATCAAAAGATAAATTAAATTGTTTAAGAAACTCCAAATATTCTTCACGAAAAGATTTTCTCCTATGATGCTCTTCCTGGTTGTGTATGTACTTTGCTACTATATCTATTTGAGAATGCGAATATGAGAATGCCCCATATCCTTCTTGCCAATGAAACTTTCCCTTTACAAATCCCTTTTTATTCACCCAACCTGATGAAGAACCTTTAATATCCTGAAGTAAATCAGGAACTAATTGATGCGGTTTATAACCAATAAAAACATGGATATGGTTAGGCATACCATTTATAGCAATAAGTTTATGCTTGTTGTTTTGAACAATACCAGTAATATATTTTTGTAATTCATCCTTCCATTCATTTTGTATTAATGAAAATCTGTCTTGAACTGCAAAAACAAATTGTAGATATATTTGGGTATATGTATTTGCCATTTATTTAAATATTTCGTCCCTACGGGACTTGAGGCTATGTTGTAATTTATAATCTATAAATATTCTGTCCCTACGGGACATTAAATCATTACTGTAAAATATTAAGCCTTTATCAATTCCTTTTATTATCATTACGAACGAAATGAAGCAATTTCCTTTTCACCTCTTCACATTTTCTCCTCTTCTCATCTCTCTCCACTCACCTCTTCCTACTTCTTCCAGCTTCTACTTCCTCAAGTCCCCAGCATCTGTTTAACTTTCAGCAAAGCTTCGTAAAGTCGGTCAATCTCATCCTTTGTATTATAGAACGCCAGTGAAGCCCTTAGGGTTCCGTCAATGCCGAAATGATCCATGACCGGCTGGGCACAGTGGGTACCTGTCCTGACTGCTATACCAAGTTTGTCAATGATCATGCCGGCATCATACTGGTGTATTCCGTCAATAAGGAAAGAAAGGATACCGATTTTATTCGCAGATGTACCAAAAAATTTCAGCCCTTCAACCTGACTTAACTTCCCGTGGGCATATCCTGTTAACTCACTCTCGTACTCTTCTATCTCCTCTCTCCCGGTTTCTGTAAGATAATCGAGTGCTGCAGCCAGTCCCACGGCCCCAACATAGTTAGTAGTACCTGCTTCGAATTTAAATGGGAGGTCATTATAGGTAGTCTTTTCGAACGTCACATTTTTTATCATATCACCACCTCCCTGGTACGGTGGCATTTCTTCAAGCCATTTCTCTTTTCCATAAAGAACTCCAATTCCGGTAGGTCCATAGATCTTATGTCCTGAGAAGACGAAGAAATCACAATCAAGATCACTGACATCAACTACCCCATGCTGAATTGACTGAGCCCCGTCAACCAGGACAGGAACATTATTAGCATGGGCTGTTTTAATCATTTCCCTGACAGGGTTAATGGTTCCCAGTGCATTTGAAACATGCGTAATGGCAAGGATCCTGGTTTTCGGAGTAAACATTTTTTCAAAATCCTCAAGGAGCAGATCCCCGTTATCATCGATAGGAACAATTTTCAACTTACATCCTTTCCTGTCACAGAGCATTTGCCAGGGAACAATATTAGCATGATGTTCCATTTCTGTGAGGATGATCTCATCTCCTGCTTTTATATATTTTTCGCCAAACGAAAATGCCACACTGTTAATTGAAGCTGTTGTGCCGGCAGTAAAAATAATCTCGTGATCATGTTCCGCATTGATGAATTCTTTTACTCTGTTCCTTGCAGATTCATATTCGGTAGTGGCCTGTTCGCTGAGAAAATGTATTCCTCTGTGGATACTACTGTTGGTTAATGAGTAAAAACTGTTTATTTTTTCAATTACTACACGTGGTTTTTGTGACGTAGCCCCATTATCCAGGTATATCAATGGATTTCCGTAAACTTTCTGTTGCAGGACAGGGAAATCTTTTCTTATTTTTTCGACGTCAAACATATTAAGTTTAATAACATTTCATTGCACAATTATCACACGGGGATAATTCACCTTTAAGTCTTTTATCCACCAGGTCATCAATTCTATTAAGCAGGGCTTCTGTCTTAACATTCCCAATGATCTCATGAGCAAAGGCAAACATCATGATAAGCCTTGCTTCCTTTTCAGGAATACCTCTTGAACGCATATAGAACATAGCTTCTTCATCAAGTTGTCCCACCGTTGCACCATGACTGCATTTCACATCATCGGCATAGATTTCCAATTGAGGTTTGGTATTTATTTTTGCCTCATCAGTAAGCAGTATATTGTTATTCGCCTGGTATGCACGTGTTTTTTGCGAGTCTTTTCTGACAAGTATTCTGCCGTTGAAAGCCCCGGTTGCAGAATCATCCAGTACCCCTTTATAAAGCTGGTTACTTATGCAGTTTGGTTTTGCATGATCGATATAGGTGTAATTATCCACATGTTGTTTCCGGTCGACCAGGTAGAGACCATATGAATTGTTCTCTGCTCCCTCACCATTGAGCAATACATTGACATTATTCCTCACAACACCTCCATGAAGTGTCATAATGTTTGAAGTCATGTTGCTATTCGCTTCCTGGTTGACGAAAATATGTGAAAACTGTGCTGCATTATTATGCTCATTCTGCACTTTAACATAATCGAAGAAGGCATTTTCTCCAATAAATATTTCCGTAACCGAGTTAGTTAAAAAATTCTGAGGTGTCATGGTATGGTCGCAAACAATAACACCGGCTTGTGCATTATCTTCTACAACAATCATATTCCGGTGTTGCACCATAATATCTTCTTTTGCCAATACAATATTTACAATCTGTATGGGTTTTCTATAAACAGATCCTTCCGGAACATAAAGGAATATTCCATCCTGTGCAAATGCCGAATTAAGCGCCACCAGTCCATCCTTGTGGAATGCATATTTACCATAATGTTTTTCAAAAAGCCTGGGGTATTCATGAGAAGCTGCTGCAAGACTTCCGATAATGATACCTGATGGCAGTTCCCTTAATAAATCACCGTTTTTCTTATCAAAGAATCCGTTAACTATAAGCACCATATGAGTATCCAGCGTAGGGATATCACAATGGAAAACATGAGCCAGATTAAACTCAATCTTTTGTGGTTCCAGGTATTTCCGGTAGCTATTTCTGAAAAGGGGCTGTAAAGGTGTATATTTATAATCTTCATTCTTCTTTCCCGGGATCCCGAGTCGTTCAAAATCCCTGATACCGGACTTCCTGACCTTATTTACCGGGGCAGAAGTTTTTGCCTCAAACATATTTCTGTTTTCCCTATAGAGGTCAATGAATTCGCGTTCAATATCCGATACAACTATTTTGTTTTGCATTTCGTCCTTTTCTCTTCAGTGTTAAACCAAATTAGTTACCATTTACCTGGTTTCTTATCCATTCATACCCCTTCTCCTCAAGCTCAAGTGCCAGTTCTTTACCGCCGGATTTTACTATTCTCCCGTCAAACAATACATGCACATAATCAGGAACAATATAATCAAGTAGCCGTTGGTAGTGGGTAATAATTATGGTGGCATTATCTTTTCTCTTCAGTTTATTAACACCCTTTGCTACTATCTTCAGGGCATCAATATCGAGTCCTGAATCTGTTTCATCCAGGATAGCAAGTTTAGGTTCCAGCATAGCCATCTGGAATATCTCATTTTTCTTTTTCTCACCCCCCGAGAATCCTGCATTCACTGAACGGTTGGTAAGTTTGGAATCAATCTCGACCAGATCCTTTTTCTCCCTCAGCAATTTCAGGAAATCCTTTGCTGAAAGGGGTTCAAGTCCTTTATGCTTCCTGTGTTCATTAAGAGCTGTCTTCAGGAAATTCACCATTGTAACACCGGGAATTTCAATAGGATACTGGAATCCAAGGAATATCCCTGCCTTTGACCTCTCTTCAGGATTAAGATCGAACAGGTTTTTCCCAAGATAAGTAATACTTCCACCGGTAACATCAGCAAGTTTTTTCCCCGCTACCAGAGTTGCCAGGGTGCTCTTCCCGGAACCATTGGGTCCCATGATAGCATGTACTTCACCTTCTTTAACCTCCAGGGTTATCCCTTTCAGAATTTCCTTACCTTCTATTGATGCTCTAAGATCTTTTATTATTAACATGGAATTAATTATATTATATGTTTCTGGTTACTGGTTATCCCGAATTTCTCCAAATCTTTGATTTGGTTAGAAATTCGAGGATCCTCGAAAAAATATGAAATCGAAGATTTCTGTTTTTTCGGGACTGGTTACTGTTCATGTCCATCCATCACTCACCGCTCATCTCTTCTTCACTTAGTCCCTTAGTCACTCAGTCTCCATCTTCTCATATTCTCCCCTTCTTCCTCAGCCCTCAGCCTACTTACTACCTACTTTTTACTATTTACTTCTTTTCT
>JAUVHQ010000361.1 GCA_030593185.1 Bacteroidota bacterium | reverse complement strand
AATATCCAATTCAATCAGAGCACGCTGAATCGCATTCATCACAGCATGATCTCCACATCCCGGGCACCAGCGGGCTTCCTGATCACTCTTCAAATCTTTAACTGTGAGTTTATGTGTTGTGTCAGACATTTGATTTATCCTCCAAAATTTTATTGATGTTCTTTTTTAGTTCAATCACGGTAAAAGGAAGTCCCTGTATCTTATTATACTGGTTGAACTTGATTTCCTGGCATTTCATTCTTAGATAATCAGCAAATTGACCCAGGTTCAATTCACAAACCACTATTTTCTTAAATTTTCTAAAAACATCTCTGGCATTTTTGGGAAGTGGCCGGATGTAATTAAAATGGGCAAGACTAACTTTCTTTCCCTCTTCCCTCAATTCATTTACTGCTGTAATAAGGTGTCCATATGTGCCGCCCCAGCCAACAACAAGAAGATCACCATCTGCACCCCCTTCCACCTCAAGATCAGGAATAAAATTAACGACCTTTTCGACTTTTTCATCTCTTATTCTTATCATTTTTTCATGATTCTCAGGATCATGTGAAACATTACCCGTAAGAGCATCTTTTTCCAACCCGCCTATTCTATGTTCCAGACCCTTTGTGCCAGGCAGTGCCCATGTTCGTGCAAGCCTTTTATTATCTCTTTTATAAGGCTCCCAGTTTTTTGTGTCTTCTTTTACAATAGGAGGTTTAATATCAGGAAAATCAGCCATTTTGGGAATTCTCCATGATTCAGTTCCATTAGCCAGAAAACCATCTGACATTAATATAACCGGGGTCATATGTTCAAGGGCAATCTTTGCAGCTTCAAATGCATATTTAAAACAATTAGAAGGAGTACTTGCAGCTAAAACCACTACCGGGCATTCACCATGCCTTCCATATAATACTTGCCAGAGATCAGCCTGCTCGGTTTTTGTAGGCAATCCTGTTGAAGGGCCACCTCTTTGCACATTAATAATTACAATGGGAAGTTCAGTTATCACAGCCAGTCCTATAGCTTCAGATTTTAAAGCCAGTCCGGGACCTGAAGTTGTTGTTACACCAAGCTTCCCTGCAAAACTTGCTCCAATAGTTGTACATATTCCCGCAATTTCATCTTCAGCCTGAAAAGTAATAGCACCCAGGTCACGCCTAAGCGCCACATCTTCCAGAATACCGGTAGCCGGAGTTATAGGGTAAGAACCAACATACACATTCAGTCCGGCTTTCTCCGCAGCAGCAAGAACTCCCCAGGCTATAGCAGTATTTCCATTGATATTACGATATCTTCCATTTTTTATTTCAGCCCGACTAATATTATAGGGGCATAAAGTTTCCATAGTTTCAGCATAATAGTAGCCGGCTTTAAGCACTTTTTTATTGGCTTCAATTACCAGTGGTTTATTCCTGAATTTCTCCTTAAAAAAGTTTTCAGTATAATCAAGCGATTTACCGAATAGCCAGTAGACCATTCCCAAAGCGAACATGTTCTTTGTTCGTAAGATACTTTTTCTGTCGAGGTCTATATCCTTGAGTGCCTCTTTAGTCAGACTGGTAATCGGGGCTTCAACTACCATGAATTTGTCTAAAAATTCCTTACCAATTGGATTTGAATCATACCCTGCTTTTTTAATTCCTTTTTCATCAAAATTGTCAACATCAAGAATAATCACTCCTCCCTGCTTGACCCATTTTGTATTTGCTTTAAGAGCAGCTGGATTCATCGATACTAAAACATCAGCAAGATCTCCGGGAGTTTTCACTTCCGAATGTCCGACATGAACCTGAAATCCGGAAACTCCTCCCACGGTACCTGAAGGTGCACGGATCTCTGATGGATAATCGGGAAATGTTGACATGTAGTTACCGAATAAAGCAGCTGTATTCGAAAAGAGGGTTCCGGTAAGTTGCATACCATCACCAGAGTCTCCGGAGAACCTAATAACCATTTCATCGCGTTCAACAACTTCGGGTCTTTTATTCATGGATTAAATATTTAATATGTTATAGGATTCCGTTCCGGTTTTGAAAAAAATTTAATGCATATAAAAATATTTTATTTTTATATGCATTTTCCATTAATTTTTATCCTGTTACACAAATAAAATATGACAATTGATATCCTTACTTACAAAAGTAAATATTTTACAATACTAAAATATTTTTTTTCATATTTTTTACAACAGGAATAGCCTATAAAGTCCTGTCAATTAAGAAAATAAGCGAATTAATATCCTACAACATATTTTTATATATTGAATTCATGTGATTATAATTTATTTTCAATGGTCACATGGAGCTCACAAGACAAAATTTAATCATATAACTGTATTTTAAAATAGATTAAATTTTGTCATGTTCGGTTCATGATCAGAAGAAAGCATTTTTTCAATTCCAGAAATCTATTTTTTTGAGATCTATTGCATCCTCAAAAAACATTTTGG
>JAUVHQ010000203.1 GCA_030593185.1 Bacteroidota bacterium | reverse complement strand
CGATATTTATTATCACCATCGGGATAGCGGGTAGCTTCCGGTAAAATTTCTCCTGAAATAATATTTTCTTTTTCTGCAATGGAATTCACATCGTTTAGAACAAACTCAAGTCCGTAATAAAAATCCTGTCGCTCATTTATTTTTTTGTCCAAATCGAGGTTCAAAGTGAAAGCGTTAACATTTTCTGTCCTGTGACGTATTTCTGTTTCCCCAATTTTTCTATCATGTCTGCTTTCTTCATATACCTGGTATGCAACAGTAAATTGCAGAGCATTAAATACAACATTAGGATTATTATACCTGGCTTTAATTGAATGCATGGTCCATTTTTGCGGGCCATAATACCATTCAGCATATTTTAGATGGTCATCTTTGTATTGAATCAGGCGATCGTATCTGGGAACATCAGATAATCTCGATAGATGAAAAGCATAATTCATGTCAAGATGTTCATTTGGACGGAAGCGAATTTTCTGCATCAGGTTTATTTGCCGGTAACCTGAAAACTTCTGGATATTTGGATCCGGGTTTTTGAAAACAGAATCGATATTATTGATCCTTTTTACATATTCATAACGCTGGTAATCCGGATTTTTTATGGTCCCCATTTTCAGGTTGTCATATTTACTATAAGAAATACTGGTAAGAGACGCCAATTTTTCTAAACCGATATTAAAATCAAAATGTCCTGTATTTTCTTTGTTTGCTGAAGAATATCTGGTAAATGTATTGAGTGAAAAGTTATTTTTTTCACCGGCAGAAAGCAGTGCACGTTTAGTATGGAAATCCATAACACCACCCAGGGCATCGCTACCGTAAACCACCGATCCGGGTCCGAATATTATTTCTGTGTTTTGAATAATATGCGGATCAAGTGAAATAATGTTCTGAAGATTTCCACTACGGTATATTGCGTTGTTCATTCTTACCCCATCAACAACAAGCAGAATGGAGTTTGTGGCGAACCCCCTGATCATGGGACTACCGCCACCAAGCTGACTTTTCTGTATAAATACTTCATTTGTACCGGCAATCAGATCAGCCGCAGTTTGCGGATTATTAAAGGAAATATCGTGGTTTCTTAAGATTTTTATTTTATTGGGTATTTCGCGGATGTTCTGCTCCCATTTGCTGGCAGAAATCACAAACTCATCAAGCATCCAGATTTTTTTCTCCAGCCTGATGGTTAAATCCAGTTTATTCAGCATTTGTTTTGTATAAACAACTTTTTTAAATGACGGATGTTGAAAAAAAATGCTGTCACCGGAATTAAAACGATCAAGAGATGCCATCCCTTTGCTGTTAGTATAGATAGAGATAGTCCTGTTTTTATTATAAAGAGCAACATTCTCTACCGGTTTGTTGTCTGAAGCACTTTTAACAACCAGGGTTTGTGCCGGAAGAAAAATGAAGTTAGATAAAAAGAAAACAAAAAGACAAATTCTTTTGATCATAATAAGTGGAAGTTATTAAAGAACAGAGACTAATTAGAGCCAGTATATAAAGTCCGAAAGTTTATATAAATAGTAAAAATCACAAAAAACAAACACCCCCGTATGGTCGTGCCTCCCTACGGGACAAGTTATGAGTTCCCCTATTTTCCACGATATGGTACACAAAAAGAAAAAATCAAGCTATAATTTTTTAATTTTCGAGCACCAAAGGTGCGGAAATCATTAGCCTCGTGCGTAGCGCGGGGTTTATGATACGCCTCACCCGATAAGCCCCAAGGGGGCGTAATCACTAATCTAAACATATTTTTAAATGATCTTTTCTTATGAATTATTGATTACGCACCTGTGGTGCTTATTTAATATCGTATTACATAACCCCCGAGCTGCGCTCGGGGCTGTTGATAAACGCCCCCTTGGGGCTTAATTAGTGCTTGTCTATAATTTTAAAATATTGGAACATTTTAAATATCGAACAAGGATTAACTTTATAAACAGGCTCTATTTTATATCAAAAATTATTCCAAAACATAAATGCAGCCTTTTGTTTTTTCGAATCTGAAATTTATTTATAAATTTGGGCAAATGTACCTTTATTTATAAAGATGTCCCGGAAACTGCTATCATTTTTATTATCAGCACTTTTTATAACAGTTTTATTTACCGGTTATTTTTTATTTTATACAAAGAAAGATAACAAAGTCGATATTTTTCAGGCAGTACCTGTTGATGCTTCATTGATCATTGAAACAGGAAATCTGAAAGGGCTTATATCTGCTTTGCATGAAGAAAATCTGATATGGAAAGAATTAACAGAAATCAAGAAGTTCAAACAATTTGATAATCAGCTTGTTTTCATTGATTCTTTAGACCGGGGAAATAAACTGGTAGCAAATATTCTCAGAAACAATAAAATTATTATTTCTGTTCATATAATTGGCAGGGATGGGATTGATCTTCTGGTATTATTTAATCTTCCTGACAGGGTAAAGGGAAAAGAAGTAGCAGAAGTAATTAGTGAAATTTGCCCCGATTGTACCGATACTGCGAAGAAATATGGAAATACAAAAATCCATAAACTTAAGCCAAACGGGTTTAATAAAAGTAGTAGTAAATACTATGCTATAAAAAACAACATTTTCATTTTTAGTTGTTCAGACATTTTACTCGAAAGTGCTATCCGTCAGATTGACCAGCCGGAATCAATTAAACAATCGAATGGATTCAGGATAGTTGAAAAAACGGCAGGTCGTAATGTAGACGCTAATTTATATATTCAGTTCAGGACATTTCCAAGGCTTGTTTCTCAATTATTTAGTGGTGAATACCAAAACATGGCATCCCAATTAACACATTTGGCAAATTGGGCTGAACTGGATGTGAATATTAAAGAAGAGGAAATACTTCTTAATGGGTTTACATATTCGAATGATTCGGCAAACAATTATCTGAATATATTTTCCGGCCAGTCGGCAGTAAATTTTGAAATGGATAGGGTGCTTCCTGCAAGTACTTCCGTTTTTATTGCTTATGGAATTAATGACCCACAGTTGTTTAGAAAAAAGTACAGGAATTATCTGGAGAGGGAAGGACTCATTACTGCTTATCAAAACACGTTAAACGAGATTAAAAATAAAACAGGATATGAACTGGAAGAAGAATTCTTTGCATTTCTTGGAAAAGAAGTAGGGTTTGCCATGACCGATATTAAAAATGTTGATAAATCACAGAACAGATTTGTTGTTTTTAAAACCAGGAGCAAAAGTCTGGCAGAGAAGTCGCTTGAAAAGTATATTTCAGGTTATTGTAACCGGACAAATCAATCCTATTCAAACTTTGTTAGTTATTGTAAAATAGATGCAGAAACTAAAGTTCCGGTATATAAATCACCAGTTCACTTTATCCCCGAGAAGCTTTTTGGTAAGATTTTTGGCGGATCTGCATTTCCTTATTTTACGCTTGTTGATAACTACCTTGTATTTGGTAATTCATTTCAATCATTATCGAAAATTATTCATAACAATATTCTCCAAAAAACTCTTCATAGTGATCTTCATTACCGTGAATTTGCCGATAAGCTTTCTGATAAATACAATTTTTATTTTTACATAAATATTCCCCGGGGATATTCACAAATAGCAGATTATCTTGATAAAGAATTTCAGGAAGGCTGGAAAAGTGAAAGCAAAATTGTAAATAAGTTACATGCTTTTGCAGTACAGTTCAGTAAAAGTAATTCGATGCTTTATAATAATGTTTTTCTAAAATATCAGCCTGTTTACAGGGAAGAAGCACAGACTGTCTGGCAAAGCCTGCTTGATACAAGTTTTACATTTAAGCCTCAACTTCTGGAAAATCATTATACTCATAACAAGGAAGTTTTTGTTCAGGATCATAGTAATAAGATTTATTTAATTAATTCTGCAGGCAGGGTTTTATGGAAATTGCCTCTTGAAGGAAAAATTATTGGACAGGTTTATCAGATTGATTTTTATAAAAATGAAAAATTGCAGATCATATTTAATACAGAAGAAAAACTTTATTTGATTGACAGGAATGGCAACCATGTGGAGCGATTTCCTGTAAGGCTCAGATCCAAAGCTACATATGGGATGTCTTTATTTGATTATGAGAATAACAGAGATTACAGAATTTTTATTCCCGGTGAGGATAAAAAGATTTATGTTTACAATAAAGAGGGGAATATTATAAGCGGTTGGTCATTTGGACACACTGAAACAATTATTGATTCATATATCCATCATTTCAGAATTGGAAACAAGGATTATATTGTGGCTGCAGATGATAACAGGATATATATATTAGACAGAAAAGGCGATATGCGGGTAAAAATGGAGGAAAATATTGCTATTTCGGAGAACAATGATATTATTCTCGATGTCAAAAGTGTTGATGCTGACCCCCGAATGGTTACAACTGATAAATCGGGAACAGTTTGTTTTGTTTATTTTAACGGTAAAATTGAAAAGGAGAGAATTAAGGATTTCTCGGCTGAACATTTTTTTAATTATATGGATATTAATGGAGATGGTTTTTTTGAGTATATTTATATTGATAATAAGAAACTTGAAGTTTATAATTATAGTAAATCATTCTTATTCTCTTATTCATTTGATGATAATATTGAATACAGACCCATTGTATATACTTTTTCATCAACCAATAAAAAGATTGGAGTGGTTTCGGAACTAACGAACGAAATATTCCTTTTTAATAACGATGGTAAACTTTATAAAGGCTTTCCCGTAAGTGGGAACACCTT
>JAUVHQ010000262.1 GCA_030593185.1 Bacteroidota bacterium | reverse complement strand
GATCATACGGTCAAATTCAGAAACTTCACACTGGTCGGAAGAAATGAACGATGACTTCAGGGTTTCACAGAGCGGGATTTTGACCGGTATTGAAACACCGGGAGCAAAAAGCAATATAACCCTGTTTCCCTATTCAACAGTAAGATATGAAAACAGTGACTTTTCGGGTAAGTACAATGAGGTTATTCCGGATGTTGGTGGTGATGTTCAATGGCAATTCTCATCTAATATATCAGCAAATGTAACTATCAATCCCGATTTCGCCACTGTTGAAGCAGATGAGGAACAAATTAATCTTTCAAAGTATGAATTGAGCTATCCTGAAAAGCGATTGTTTTTCCAGGAAGGAAATGAAATGTACAGGACAAGGATCAGAACTTTCTATTCCCGCCGGATTGGAGATATTAATTGGGGCGGCAAAGTTACCGGGAAAATCGGTGACTATGGTTTCAATGTCCTTTCAGCCCACAGTCCGGAAATTGCTGATGAAAATCAGCCCGATGCATACTTCACTGCTGCCAGGGTTAAAAAAGACATTTTGAAATCCTCTACCGTAGGATTAACATTAGTAGATAAATCGTGGGATGGCGGATATGCACGGTCTTTTAGTGCGGATTATACCATGAATCTTGGTAAAGCATGGAGATTAACCGGACAGCTTGTCGGAACCTGGCCCGGTGATTTGAAAACACATAGTGCCTGGTTTATGCGATTTGCCCGCGAAAGTAACGTTTATCATTTTCACTTCCGCTATACAAATATTGGTGAGAATTTTATGGATAATATGAATCAAACCGGCTTTATCAGGGATGACGATCGCAGGGAAATTGACAGTGATCTGGATTATATATGGTGGCTACAGAATAATGTTTTCAATTATATCGAGGTATCGTCGAGTAACAATCTTTTCTGGAGCCACACAGGCACACTTAAGAGTTGGTATTTTTACGACATGGTAAAATTTTACTTACAAAACCGCATAAGTCTAAAATACACTTACAACAATGAATTCAAGTTCTTCGATAAAAAATATTATAACCATAAACACACCCTGGCCCTGGGTTACAATACAGACGAATGGAGTTCTGCTCAGGCATCTTATACTTTTGGTAAAAACTTCGACAGAGATTTTATACTGGCATCCGGTAATGCACGAATGAAATTCTCGAAAAAACTGGCATTTGAATACAGTGGCAATTATTTAAAGTTCTCACCTGATACTACAAACCAGTCAGCATTCATTAATATCATTTCGCTTAACTACAACTTCACTAAAGATCTCTGGATAAAAGTATTTGCACAAAACAATACAAATGACAACATATTTTATGTTTACGGGTTGTTCGGATGGAGGTTTAAACCGCCATTCGGAGCTGTATACCTGATATATACCCGGAATGAAATGAAACTTGTGCCGGACAATATTTATCAAAATTCCGATATCATTTTTCTAAAACTAACATACCCTATCACCATTACAAAATAAAGCTCCATTTACTAATATATAATTCACAAATTAGAACATAGCCATAATGTCCTGTTGAGATATCAATGGCAGAAGATAATAAACTATCATCCATATTATTTTTATCCGCTTAATTTTTAATTATTTTTGATTGCGTTAAATAAGGCAAATGAGGCCTCTCCTGTTTAAACTAAAACCCTGTTAATATGCGTGGTTTTAAAAATTTGGTTCATCCGGAAAATGAATAAGTATCAGGTAGAATAATGAAATGATGGAATAATGGAAAGAAAAAACATTAACAAATTAAGAAAGAATAAATGGTGAATTTTTACGTTAAAATCTATATTCAGTGTCTGTCTTCCCGGCTGACATTATTCCAAAATTCCAATATTCCAATATTCCAAAATAACTATTTAATATACTGAAGAATGAAAAATTTTATTTTACTTATAAATCTGATAGCAGGATTTATCTTTATTGGTTGCCAGTCACCTCAATCAAAATGGCAGATAGCTGAAAACCCGCTACTTACTCAATGGGCTTCAGATGTTGATCCTGAAAATCCATGGCCACAGTACCCCAGACCGCAAATGGTCAGGGAAAACTGGTTAAATCTGAATGGTTTGTGGGACTATGCTATCCTACCAAAAGAGAATTCCGAACCATCTGACTGGGATGGTAAAATACTTGTCCCATACCCTGTTGAATCGGCACTTTCAGGCGTTAAAAAGCGCATAAACCCCGATCAGAAACTCTGGTATCATACCTCTTTCCGGATCCCGGAAGAATGGCAGGAGACACAGAAAGTCATTCTGCATTTCGAGGCAGTTGACTGGGAAACAATTGTTTATATTAATGGCAAAAAAGCCGGAATACACAAAGGTGGATATGACCCTTTTAATTTTGATATTACACCATTCCTGAAAAATAAAGGGAAACAGAACCTTGTATTATCAGTTTGGGATCCAACTGATGCCGGATTTCAACCACGCGGTAAACAAGTGAGTGACCCCGGAGGTATATGGTATACACCTGTTACAGGTATCTGGCAAACGGTTTGGCTTGAACCTGTCAATTCTCAATATATTGACAACTACAAGATAGTACCTGATATCGATAATGAAAAGGTAACATTCTATATTCATTCTTCTGATAAAAACCAGCCGGCTACTCTACAGATCAAAGTCTTCGATTCAAACCGGGAGATAGCTTCTGCTGAAGGAAAAACTGCATCACCTGTTGAGATTAATATTCCTGATCCTGAATTATGGTCACCTGATAATCCGTTTTTATATGACATGGAGATTACTATGATAAGCAATAACAAAGAGGCTGATCATGTTTCCGGATATTTCGGGATGCGGAAAATTTCACTTGAGAAAGATGAAAAAGGGCTGACCCGGATCTTTTTAAATAACAAATTCCTATTCCAAAACGGTCCGCTCGACCAGGGTTACTGGCCTGATGGTATCTATACCCCGCCTACTGAGGAAGCAATGAAGTATGACCTTGTGATTACAAAAAAACTTGGTTTCAACATGCTCCGAAAGCACGTAAAAATTGAGCCCCGCCGGTTTTATTACCTGTGTGATAAAGCAGGGCTCCTGGTATGGCAGGATATGCCAAGTGGTGATAAATACATTGGTCCGAATGACCCGGATATTGAACGGACATCAGAATCTAAAAAACAGTTTGAATTTGAGCTTTCAAAAATGATCGTTACTAAATATAATCATCCGAGCATTGTTATGTGGGTTGCATTTAACGAGGGATGGGGACAATCTGACACAGAAGGGATTACCAGGTTCATTAAGAATCTTGATCCGACCCGCCTTGTAAATAGCGCCAGTGGCTGGACCGACAGAGGAGTTGGCGATGTGCATGATATCCATCATTATCCCGAACCGAGAACTCCTGAACCTGAAGAAGACCGTGCAATTGTGCTTGGTGAATTCGGAGGACTCGGACTTCCTGTGGAAAAACATACATGGGAAGAAGAAGCATGGGGTTACAGGAATATGAAAAACTTTAATGAACTTCTGGACAAATATGAACAATTTTACACAACAGTCTGGCAATTTAAAGATGATCCGGGACTAAGCGCTGCGGTTTATACTCAAACCACTGATGTGGAAACTGAGACAAACGGACTGATGACATACGATCGTAAAATTATTAAACTTAACCCCGGAGATGTTTATAAAATAAATACAAACCAAAAATAATCCTGGATTAATGGAACGTTTGAGCGAACTTGTTAGCGAAAACCTCATGAGCGGGTTGTGGGAAGGATTGTGGGAGCGAATAATAATGGAAAAAAGAGTAGGGAAATTGTGATGCAGTATTGCAATGTTGAAAAGTTTATAAGTTTAGGAGTTGAGAAGTTGAGA
>JAUVHQ010000291.1 GCA_030593185.1 Bacteroidota bacterium | reverse complement strand
ATACTGAGGAGTTATAAAACTTCCAACAACAATGTGATACTTAAATCGTGCTAACCTTTCAAGTCTCTCCTGCTCAGCAATATTTATTGAATCCTGCCTAGCCTGCTCTATTGCCTTTTGTTTTGCAATAACTTTACTGATCGAATCAGCAATATGAAGACTATCCTGTTTTCTCAGATAAGCATCCATTGTATCTGCATTTTTAAGACCAAACCAACCTTTTTCCTTTACAAATTTGCAGGATGAAAATGTAATTGAAATCGCAAATAAAATAAAAATAAGTTTTTTCATGTAATTCCTTCTTTTAGGGGTACTAACTTAAGACAAAAATAACTATTTGATATTCATTTACCTAACAAAAAAATATTTTTCTAATTATTTCATATTTTTCATGATAATACTTAGTTATCCCAGGTCACAGGAGCATTAACCCAATACTCCACTCTTCCAAAAAGTTAAAAGCTTGCCACGTGAAATGCGACGAAGGAGCATATTTCACTGTGGTTAAAAGTAAGCGTTGAACTTTACAAACTTTCAGCATTATTCGCTCCCACAGTCCTTCCCACAACCTGCTCATGAGGTTTTCGCTCTCAAGTTCGCTCAAACGTTCCAATATTCCATTATTCCTTTTATTCCCTTCTTTCACCTCTTCTTTCTTTTTTGTATATTGCACAAAGACTAATTAAAAAAACACATGAAAAAATAACTGCACTATGAATTGCAAAAAATTAATTACTACTGCTCTCTTCACATGCCTGCTAATATGGTCTGTATCATTTTCAGGCAATAGTCAGGCTCTCAGTTCCAGGATCGCCAATTACGACATGAAGGTAAAGCTTGATCCTGTAGAAAAAATCGTTGATGGCACTATGACATTCGAATGGAAAAATCCTTCGCAGGACACTATCCGGGAATTACGTTTTCATATGTACCTGAATGCATTTAAGAATAACAGGTCAACTTTCTGGAAAGAGTCAGGCGGACAGCTAAGAGGAAGGAACGTTGATACCAAAGATCCAAAGGTGTGGGGCTGGGTTGACATTCTTTCACTTAAGACCCAGGAAGGAATTGATCTTACTAATTCAATACAATTTGTCCAGCCCGATGATGATAATGCAGATGACCAAACGGTAGCTGCAGTAAAACTTGAAAATCCGGTTCTGCCAGGCGGGAGTCTGACACTGAATATTGAGTTCAGATCAAAATTACCAAAGATATTTGCACGTACCGGTTTCAGCGATAACTATTTTTTAGTCGCTCAATGGTTCCCCAAGATCGGTGTATATGAACCCTCCGGAATGCGTTATGCTGAAAAAGGACAATGGAATTGCCACCAGTATCATGCTCATTCTGAATTTTATGCCAACTTCGGGGTATACCGCGTAGAAATAACGCTGCCTGAGGAATTTGTTGTAGGTGCTACCGGGAAACGGATAAGTGAAAAAACGGTTGAAGACGGACTGAAGCAAGTAACTTACCTGGCTGAGGATGTAGTTGACTTTGCCTGGACTACATCACCCCGGTTCATTGTTGTGGAAGATAAATGGAAAGATGTTGATATAAAAATTTATCTGCAACCCGAACATGAACAACTTGCTTCACGGCATACTGAGTCAGTTAAAGCTGCGCTGGAGTATTTTGACGCACATTTGGGTTCCTACCCCTATTCCACAATCTCAGTTGTTGATCCTCCTTTCAGGGGAATGGGCTCAGCCGGAATGGAATATCCGACTTTTATTACAGCAGGTTCGTTTTGGGGTCTGCCGGATGAATTCAGGCTCACTGAAATGGTAACTATCCATGAATTCGGTCATAACTATTTTATGGGGATCCTTGCCACTAATGAATTTGAAGAAGCCTGGATGGACGAGGGAATGACTTCTTATTTCGAATCGCGCATAATGGATCACGTATATGGTGAGGGTACATCATTTGTCGGGTTTAATAAATTCCATTTCGGTGATAAGGAAATTCAAAGATTATCATATACCCGTTTATTATACCCGAAAATTGCTGAGAGTACCCGTCCGGCTTGGAAATTCGAGCATGGTGGTTATGGTACAATGTCGTATCAAAAACCTGCTACTATGTTCACAACCCTGGAACGCCTCGTGGGAGAAGAAACTAACGAAGAAATATGGAAGACATATTTTGAAAAGTGGAAATTCAAACATCCTTCCGGAAAAGATTTTATCAATGTAGTGAATGAAGTGGTAACCAAAAACCATGGAACCAGGTTTGGGGAAAGTATGGACTGGTTCTTCGACCAGGCTTTGTATGGATCGGAAGTATGTGATTATAAGCTTCTCAGGATAAGGAACAAGGAATTAACTCCACCAAAAGGTATTGATGATACAGGAGGTAATAAACTGATATACAAGAAAACAGAGTATGAAAATATAATATATAAATCGTCCGTGGTAATACACCGGCTTGGTGAGGTAATAATGCCCCAGGAAGTGCTGATCCATTTTGAAGACGGCGACGAGATCACTGAAACCTGGGACGGAAAAAGCAGAACCAAAGAATTTTCATATAAAAGACCTGAAAAAATTATCTGGGCAAAAATCGACCCGGAGAATAAGATAATGCTCGATATCAATTTGCAGAATAACAGCCGGGCTATTAAACCTCAAAAAACTGTTTTCAAAAAATATATGATCAAATTCTTGTTCCTTATGCAAAATCTCTTTCAGGATTTCGCCATTTTCATTTAATACAAATCAGAACCATGACAATTATACAAGATTATCTATCCGGATTACGACTGGCATCCCGTTCATTGAAGATGACCACCATGATATATGTTATAAATCTACTTTTCGCACTGGCACTGGCTATACCTTTTTATGGTGTAATAACCAATGCAGCTCACGGAAGTCTTCAGGTTAACAAGCTGCTGGAAGGTTTTAATTATACTGCAATGCAAGAATTTATGGACAGTGCAAAAGGGTCAATCAGCCTGTTATTTAAGGAAGGTATCTGGCTGGCAATCCTGTATCTTCTTGTTAGCATTTTTATGGCAGGAGGAATTCTGAAAACTTTAGATAACGGGGCTGCTTTTGAAAGAAAAGAATTCTTCGCGAACGGCAGCAAATTCTTCTTCAGGTTCCTGCGACTAACATTTTATTTCATTATTATTCATGCATTGGTGATCCTGATCATCTACCTGCCATTATCACTGATATTGAGTACCATTGGAAAAAATGCCGAATCGGAAAAAGCGCTTTTTTATGCTGCAATTGCAGGAGGCGGACTGTATATTATTATATTTATCTACCTGC
>JAUVHQ010000128.1 GCA_030593185.1 Bacteroidota bacterium | reverse complement strand
GGATCTTTTTTCTACGAAAGGGTTTTAAATGATGATATGAGCGGACAACTGGGATTCTTTTTTACCAAAGTAGAGGCTGGGGACACTAAATTCAGTGGTTTTGGAATTACCCCGGAATTCAGGTACTATCTTTCAGAATCTCCAGCACCAAAAGGAATATTCCTGGCGCCATATATTAGGTACCAAAGTTTTAGCCTTTCTTCTGAAGTGATGAATGCAGAAGGTAAATTGTCAGTATTCGGTGGTGGTTTGTTGGTAGGTGCTCAAACACTACTTAAAGATGTAATTACTATTGAAGCTTTTCTGGGACCGGCATATGGTTTTGGTAATGTGGATGTTACCATCGGATCGGAAGATGATTTTGACATTGGCACCTTTGATGGTTTTAGTGTTCGTGCAGGGGTAACCGTTGGAATTGGTTTCTGAAAAAACAAGGATTAATTAAACCGGTTCTCCAAGCAGTGTTGCAGAAGTGCAATCATTTATTCTGACTTTTACAATATCTCCCGGCTTATAGTTTTTTCCGGGAAAAACAACTACTTTGTTCTGAGAAGTTCTTCCAAACAGGTCATTCTCTGATTTTTTTGAAATGCCTTCGACCAGAACCTCGTAAACCCTGTTTATGTCTTTTGTTTTTGCCCTTTGTGATAATTTGTTTTGAAGTTCGATGATTTCTGTAAGACGGCGTGATTTTACTTCTTCAGGCACATCATCATTCAGTTTTTTTGCTGCTTTGGTCCCCGGTCTTTCAGAATATTTGAACATATAAGCAAAATCAAACCCTGCCCATTCCATAAGGCTTAATGTCTCTTTGTGTTCTTCTTCAGTTTCTGAACAGAACCCGGTAATAATATCAGTTGAGATTGAACAACCGGGAAGGGTCTTTTTAATTGCCTTTATACGTTCAATATACCATTCCCGCGTATAACCGCGGTACATTAAACCAAGTATACGGGAGCTTCCTGATTGCAGAGGCAGATGTATGTGTTTACAGATGTTATTGTATCTGCTCATAACTGATAGAACCTTATCTGGCAAATCTTTAGGATGGGATGTGGAAAAACGTATTCGCATTTCAGGTACAGCTTCAGCAACTTTTTCAAGTAGTCCGCTGAACGAAATCTCTATGTCTTTTTCCTTCGGCTTCCATCGGTATGAATCAACATTCTGGCCAATCAAAGTGACTTCCTTATATCCAAGTCGGGTAAGATTATCAACTTCTCTGAGTATTATTTTCGGATCAAGACTTCTTTCCCTGCCCCTTGTATAAGGCACAACACAATAGGTACACATGTTATTACAACCACGCATTATGGAAATAAAAGCTGATACCCGGTTCTTATCCATTCTTACCGGACTGATATCAGCATAGGTCTCTTCGTGGGAAAGCAGGACATTCACTGCTTTCTGTCCTGTACCGGCTTCTTTGATAAGATCTGGTAATTTACGGTATGCATCAGGACCAATAACAAGATCAACTACCTGAAAATTATTCACCAGTTGTTCTTTGTGTCTTTCAGCCATACACCCAATAACACCTACCAGTATACCAGGATTGTTTTTCCTGATCCGGGAAAACACATCCAGTCTTTTGAAAACTTTTTGTTCAGCTTTTTGTCTGATTGAACAGGTATTAATCAGGATAATATCCGCCTGTTTCGGATCATGACTGACACTGTACCCGTTTTCAACCAGTATGGACAGTACAATTTCACTGTCCGCTACATTCATCTGGCATCCGTATGTTTCAATATAAACACGTGGCTTATTTTGATCAGGAAGAAGATCGGATATATGCCCGGCAGGGGATATTATATTGTTTGTCACTTTCATCATAAAACTTTCGCAAATTTAGTAATTTTGTATCAGCAAACTAAAAAATTGAAAACATGTCAGGACACAGTAAATGGTCAACTATTAAAAGGAAAAAAGGCGCTGAAGATGCTAAACGGTCAAAGATATTTTCACGTATTGTTAAAGAGATTCATGTTGCAGTAAGAGAGGGGGGGCCTGATCCTGATAGTAACCCAAGGTTAAGATTGGCAGTACAAAATGCTAAAGGAGCTAATATGCCCAAAGATAATGTGCAGCGGGCAATAAGTAAAGCCGGAAGTGATGCTGAAAATTATGAAGAGGTTACTTTTGAAGGATATGCTCCACATGGAATTGCAGTATATGTTGAATGTCTTACTGATAATAACAACAGGACTGTAGGTAACATTCGGTCAATATTTACAAGAAGTGGGGGTAGCCTGGGAACTAATGGCTCTTTAAATTTCCTATTCGAGACAAAAGGAGTATTTATTGTTCAGAAGAAAGACATGGATCCCGATGAATTTGAACTTGAGATTATTGATGCCGGTGCGGAAGAAATTGAAGATGAAGATGGGATGTTTATTATTACCACTCAACTTGATGATTTCGGTAATGTTCAGAAAAAACTGGAAGAAATGAATATTGAAGCGGAAAATGCTGAATTACAACGGATTCCAAATTCAACAAATGAGCTTGATAAAGAATTGGCTGTTAAGGTAATAAAAGTGATTGAAGAATTTGAAGATAATGATGATGTTCAAAGCGTTTACCATAATCTTGAAATTACGGACGAGATAATTGCTGCTGTAAACGAGTGAGTAAGTGAGTAAAGTGAGTAAGGTGAGTTGGGAGAAGACAAGACAAAAGGCAGAAGGCAAAAGGCAGAAGTGAAGAGTGAAGAGAGTTCAAGGTTGAAAGGCCGATTGTAGACTGCCGACTGTGGACTGCCGACTGATTAGTTGCAGACTATAATTTAGGTTACTATGAAAAAACGAATTTTTGCAATACTTAGTTTTTCATTTTTTTTAGTAGTGTCCTGTTCACCTGTTGAAGAAGTGCGTATTGGACCGGCTACAGGAATAGAGATAAATGGTTTATCAGGTAAGCAGATCAGTTTTAAGGTTATGGTTAAAATAGAAAATCCGAACAGGCAAAGTTTTACATTACGCGCTCTGGATTTAGATGTATTATTAAATGGGATATATATTGGTAAAATTAGGAGTACTGAAAAGGTTAATATTCCCAAACGATCCAGTCAGGTTTATACTTTCCCTCTTAGTGCTGAATTAAAGAGTTTATCCCTCAGTATATTTGCTTTGACGGACTTGTTTTTACATAGATATATTGATGTTGAACTTAAAGGGATGGCAAAAATAAATAGCGGGTTGATGAGAAAAACAATCCCCATTAATGAGCAGGAAAAGATTCAGTTATAATATATTTTTTTCGGTTATTGCAGTTTGGATATTTAAAAATTATTATATTTGATTGAATATGAACCTAAAAATTCACAGGAAATGAAAAACATTCTTGTCCCGATAGATTTTTCAAAGGGCTCAATGCACGCCCTGGAGCACGCTATCAAAATAATTAATAAAATTGGTGGCGATTTAAAGATTCTACATGTTAGAAAATCAAAAAGTTATGACCAGCCTTTTATTCTGAAAGGCGCAGAAAAAAGCTATTCAAAAACGGTCGATGAATTCTGTAATGAGATTCTGAATCATTACGAGGAGCAATATAAGGGCGAAGGTACTTTCGATTATGTTATTACAACCGGAAAAATATATAGAAATGTGATTAATGAAGCTGAGAAAATGGGTGCCGGTTTGGTAGTGATGGGAACCCATGGGGTTTCAGGATTTGAAGAATGGTGGGTAGGAAGTAACTCGTACCGAGTTGTGTCAAAAGCTTCATGCCCTGTTTTAACTATACGTCATGGTTTTAAGAAAAAGAATATCACAAAGATCATTCTGCCTATCGATGTATACAAAAATACCAGACATAAAGTACCCGTTATTGCTGAATTAGCCGAAAAGTTTAAAGCAGAAGTTCATGTGCTTGATGTCAGAACCTCTGATAGCAAGGATATAATCTACAGACTAAAGAAATATGGCGATCAGGCATTTGAATACATTGATAAACAAGGTATTAAAGCAATAAGAAAAACAAAGAAAGGTAGTAATATTGTAGATGCAATAATTGCTTATGGATGTCATATTAATGCAGATCTGATTGCAATTACTAAGCTTGACAGGGGAACCCCGGGTAACCAGAGTATTAGCTCATCTGCCCAGCAGATGGTTAATCATTCACCTATTCCGGTTTTGAGTATTAAACCATCTTGATTATTTTTGTGGCATGAAAAAAATCATGCTTCTCACAATTTTCTTTGCTTTTTTGGGTATGGTGACAGATGCCCAGGGTTTGAAAGGAAATAAAAACAGGTACAATGCCGTAAAAGACTATTTTACCGGTCGGGATACCGGAGTTGTCACTATAATTAATGACCCCCAACTGGACACCTTGATTGACAGACATATACAATCAAGAGCAGATATAGGTGGCTTAAGGGGGTATAGGATTCAAGTATATTTTGGATCAGGACAACAGGCAAGGAAAGAAGCAAATGAAGCAAAAGCAAGTTGTATTTCATTATTCCCGACACAAAAAGCACATATTCTTTACCAAACACCATTCTATAAAGTTAGGGTAGGAGATTTCAGAACAAGAAATGAAGCCTTTATCTGGCATAAAAAAATTGTAAGGAAATTTCCCAAAGCCTATATTGTAAATGACATTATTAACTTTCCGGAACTTTAACAATAACTTATCTCCTGTTTTCCGCAAAGCTGTACCCATATTCCAAAAAACAAGATCATATCATGTAGATATTCTTATAACATAACCAAAATTCAACCCCATCCGGGTTTGAGGTTAAATTGTTCTGCTATGACCACAGACGTAACTGTGGCTATCTGAATTAGACCCCATCCGGGGTCTTTCTTTTAGTTTAGCCGTTTTATGATATGAGTAATCCGGATATCTTAAGCTATAATTAGCTGGCTTTTAATATAATCCACCAGCAGAACTTAGTCTGGTTTTGTTTGTTTTTCATGTAATAAGTACGGAGGGCTTAAGATGAGAAAAATGTTTCCTCACATCAATAAGCCCGAGGACTTAACATGAGATATATGATTCCTCTCATCAATAAGCCCGGAAGGCTTTAAGTCAGGTAGCCCCGGTCACGTCCGGGGTTGTAATGCAATATAAGTATATGCGCAACCCCGGATGGGGTTGAAGTTAAAATGTTATCTATAAACGGAAAATATTCGATATCGGCAAGGTTTGACTTATTTCAAAATCAATCATTGCATTTATTAGTTTGAAGGAATTAAAGTTGTATATATCGCTGCCCTTTATATTAGCTTCAGAGACCATGCCTTTTTCGAGCAGATATTCTCTTTGAGTCCCTTTAAGCAAAGGTTTTGAGGGTGTAATCCAATTGTTGCCGTCGCTAAAAATAATATTACAGAATGAGGTGTCAGTTATCAGACCATTTTTTAGAATAAGTATATCATCACAGCGACCTTTTAATTCAAGCAGTTTTGTTATTACCTGACGGTTTTCAAATTTATATGAATAGTCAAGATCATTACAATGTACAAGTTTTAGTGTTGTTATTTCCGGTGGTTTGTAAGGCAGGAATTCCACTTTCTTAATTTCCAGGTCGTATATCACCCTGCATTTAAATATACCTTTCCCCAAATAATCCGGTACTTTAATCTCTTCAGCGAGGTTTACACTGGCATTCTTGTTGAAAAGATCCCGTATTGACCTGTCAACCCTTTTTTGATGATACTCCAGGTTTATCAGGTTGCGTTCAACGGTTTTTATTGTTTCAAGTAACAGGCACATAAATTTTCTTTATCAGTTCCCGGTATTCAGAGTCAAGGTCACTCATCATGGTAATTCCTCCACCGCTCTTAAATATTAGTTTTTCGTTCCGGTTTTCAATAAACCGTATCATCACACAACTATCTAAGTTTATGCCGTCAAAGTAACCAAAAACGCCAGTATAATAACCTCTGTTATATGTTTCTGTTTCGAGGATAATTTCAAGGGTTTTTAGCTTAGGAGCACCACTTATGGAACCGGCAGGCAGCAAGCTGAAAATAATGTCTCCTAATTTATTTTTATAGTCTGAGGGAAGATTTCCGCTGATTTTGGAACTTGATTGCAGAATGTTTCCATGGCTGGTTTTTATTTTTTCAATATATCTGAATTTTTCAACTCTGACATTTTCAGATACAATACTCAGATCGTTTCTCAAAAGGTCGACTACAGTGTTGTGTTCGGCTAATTCTTTTTTATTAGCAAGCAGTTTTTCTTCCGCTTCCGGGAAATCAGCATCGATAGTCCCCTTCATCGGATAGGTTGATATTTTATCATCCTTTATTTCAATAAAAATTTCAGGTGAGAAGACTACAAAATCATTCCGGTATAATAATTTAAATCGTGCTTTACTTAGATAAAATATCTCAGTAAGATTAAGATTGGTCACAATCCCGGATGGAAATGTCAGGTTTAA
>JAUVHQ010000149.1 GCA_030593185.1 Bacteroidota bacterium | reverse complement strand
GTGAAAAAAGTAAATTCTCTCACGCTACCGACTGGACTTTTATTATACTATTATTATTAACAACTCTCACAGGGATTGCAATTTTTATTTGCAGAATTATGAACCTTCCATTAGTTGGATTTTATATGTATTTAATTCACCTGATGGTTGCTATTCCAATGCTAATTATTGAAGTGCCGTTTTCAAAATGGGCACATCTCGCGTACAGACCGGTTGCTATTTATTTTTACAGGATTAAAGAAAAAGCACTCAGGTTACACCAGCAAAAATTAAATAATTTATCTACAACGGAGGTGAAATAAAATGGCAGATAAAGTAGGAGCAGTAGCGGTTTTAGGAGGCGGTATAAGCGGTATGCAAGCCGCATTAGATTTAGCTGATTCAGGGCTTAAAGTTTATCTTGTTGACAATAAACCCGCCATCGGGGGAGTAATGGCTCAACTGGATAAAACCTTCCCTACTAACGATTGTGCTATGTGTACTATGGCACCACGTTTAGTAGAGATAGGAAGGCATAAAGATGTAGAAATAATTACTTTATCGGATATTGAAAAAGTTGAGGGTGAGGCTGGAAATTTTAAGGTAATCCTTAATAAAAAACCCAGATACATAAACGAAGAAAAATGCACCGGATGCGGAACATGTATAACTAACTGCCCAACAAGAAATAAAGTCCAGCCCATTGAAAAAACAAAAGTTGAGTTAGAGCCACAATTCAAGGACAAAGTCACGGAAATAATCCGGATAAATAAGGGTAGAGAGGGTCCACTTATGGCAATACTTCAACAAATAAATACGACGTTCAACTATCTGCCCGAGAATGTTTTAAGATACGTCTCACAGGAGGTCGGGTATCCGGTATCTCATATTTTACATATCGCAACCTTTTACAGTTCCTTTAGCATTGTTCCAAGAGGCAAGCATATTATAAATATTTGTATGGGAACAGCCTGTTATGTTAAAGGAAGCGAGAGGCTGATGGAAAGATTTAGTGATGTCCTTGAAATAAATGAAAATGAAACTACTCCTGACAAGTTATTTACTCTTAAGTCAGTGAGATGCATTGGTTGCTGCGGACTCGCACCTGCTGCAATGATTGGAGATAATGTTTATGGTAATTTATCTACAAAGGATATTCCTGGAATTATTGAAAAATATAAAACAATAGTATAACTATGGCACAACTAACCTTAGATGAATTAAGAAAAAAAAGAAAAGAAGCAAAGAAGGAAATTTATCTTAGAGAGGGAAAATACAAAAGCAAGATAATTGTTCACATGGGAACATGTGGCATTGCTGCAGGTGCAAGAGAGATAGTTTCCGCATTTCTCGGAGAGATTGAAATCTTAACTGATAAAGATGTGATGCTTACAACATCGGGCTGTGCGGGTCTGTGTTCAATGGAACCAATGGCTACCGTTGAACTCCTGAATTCACCATCAGTAAAATATGGTAACCTGACCACTGATAAAGCAAGAAGGATTTTCAAAGAACATATTCTCGGTGGCAATATTGTCACAGATTATGCAATTGGCATTGGCTCAGAAAAAGGCGGATAATTTACTTAATATGTTTTGATTTTTGGAAAGATGTTTCCCAAAATCATTTAAAATCATGGTAATCAATCAAGGTAATAATAAAAATCATAATAATCCTGGTCTAAAATGGCTGTAAGAAGAATAGAATTAATGCTCTGCACAGGTACAGGGTGTGTTGCCGGCGGAGCATTTAGAATTTACGAGACTCTTGAAAAAGAAATCCAAAAGCAGGGACTCGAAAAGGAGATATCTGTTATCATAACCGGTTGTAATGGCTTTTGTGGACAGGGACCTCTTATGGTAGTTCAACCCGATGAAATATTTTATGGGTTTTTAACCCCGGAGGATATTCCCTTTCTTGTTCAGGAGCATTTACTGAAAGGCAGACCTGTTAAAAAATTGATGTTTACACCCCCTGAAAAGAAAGAGCCCGTTCCATTATTATCTGAGATTCCATTCTTCAAGAAGCAGATGCTTGTTGTCCTGAGAAATAAGGGAATAATTGACCCTGAAAAGATTGACGATTATATTGCAAGGGATGGTTATACTGCTCTTGAAAAGGTTCTGAGTTCAATGACACCTGATGATGTTATTGATGAAATTACACGCTCGGGATTGAGAGGAAGAGGTGGTGGAGGTTTTCCAACAGGAACTAAATGGAAGATTTGCAGAACGGAACAAAAGACACCAAAATACATTATCTGCAATTGCGATGAGGGCGACCCCGGAGCATATATGGACAGGAGTGTTTTTGAAACAGATCCGCATACAGTAATTGAAGGAATGATAATTGGCGCCTATGCAATTGGTGCTTCACACGCTTACATCTATGCCAGAACAGAATATCCACTTGCGATAAAGAGAATGGATTTAGCCATTTCCCATGCCAGGGATTATGGTCTTCTTGGAAAAAATATCCTTGGTACCGGTTTTAGTTTTAATTTAGAGATTAGAGAAGGTTCAGGTGCCTTTGTATGCGGAGAGGAGACATCGCTCATTCATTCAATTGAAGGAAAGGGTCCCGAACCCAGACAACGACCACCTTTTCCAGCACAACTAGGAATATGGGATTGCCCTACAGTTATAAATAATGTTGAGACCTGGGCAAATGTTCCGGTAATTATAAACAGAGGAGCAGACTGGTTTTCAAAATTAGGAACTGAAACGAGCAAAGGAACCAAGATTTTTTCACTTGTTGGTAAAATAAATAATACAGGACTTATAGAAGTTCCAATGGGTATAACACTTAGGGAGATAGTTTATGATATTGGTGGAGGAATTCCATATGATAAGAAATTTAAAGCCGTCCAAACTGGTGGGCCATCAGGAGGATGTATGCCTGACAGTATGATTGATGTGCCTATTGATTATGAAAGTCTCACAGAAGCAGGTTCTATGATGGGTTCAGGCGGAATGATTGTTATGGATGAAGATATCTGTATGGTGGATGTGGCAAAATTCTTTATTCAATTTACAAATGATGAATCCTGTGGAAAATGCACAACATGCAGGGATGGAAGCGAAGCCTTGTACGAAATTCTGACTAATATAACAAATGGTGACGGAAAAGAGGGGGATTTGGAATTTCTTGATGAAGTCGGTAATGCTGTAAAGGATGCTTCAATGTGCGGGCTTGGAACTACCCTTCCAAATCCTGTACTATCTACCCTTAAATATTTCAGAGATGAATATGAAGCACATATAAAGGAGAAAAGGTGTCCCGCACTTGTTTGCAAAAATTTAATTAAATATTATATTCTTCCTGAAAAATGTACGGGATGTAAACTATGTTTAAAAAACTGCCCTCCAGATGCGATCAAAGGAGAGTTGAAACATGTCCATATTATTGATCAGTCCAAATGTACAAAATGCGGGACGTGTCTTGATGTCTGTCCTCCAAAGGTATCTGCTATCATTAAAGTAACCGGTAAAGAAATGGAAAATATAACAGGGATAGAGGAACCCTATCCTGTCAAAAGGAGGAAAAAATGAAACTTAATCAAATAATTCAAATTCTTGATGCCGAAATATTGTGCAATGTAAAAGATGAGTCAAATGTCAATATTACTATGGCTTGTGGAGCCGATTTGATGAGCGATGTTCTGGCTTTTATAAAGTCTGAGGCCCTTCTTTTGACAGGATTAACGACTCCACAGGTTGTATATACTGCTGAGAACTCAGGGGTCAATGTAGTATGTTTTGTGAGAGGGAAAAAACCAAGCAGAGAAACTGTTGACCTTGCAAAAGAAAAAAAAATAGTTCTTCTTGCCACAAAAAGCCCAATGTTTGAGAGTTGTGGTAAGCTATCTAAAAATGGTCTTATAGGGTGTTCCGAAGTCAGTAAACAGTAAACAGTAATCATTAGGCAGTAAAATTTAACAATATAACAATATAGCAGTATAACAATATAACCATTTAAACTATAACATGAACACTTGAGCACAATCCAATGTATGAAAACTAAAGATCATAAAAAACCATCTAAGATTCAGGAGCTGACTTATGAGCTGAAAGTAGAGCAGGTAATGTGTAAAAATGTTACTACTTTAAAGCCGGATAATACAATGAACGATGTAAGAAGGATTCTCAGAAATAAAAAAATATCCGGAATACCCGTCATAGATGATGACAGGTTGGTGGGAATAGTGAGCATAGAAGACTTTTTAATTTGCCTTCTTGAAGGTGGAGGAATTAATGAAAAAGTTGAAAACAAGATGACGAAAAATGTTGTTACAGTTTATTCCGATGATCACATTGTTCAGCTGGTAGGTAAATTTGACAGGGATGGCTATGGACGATTTCCCGTTGTTGACAGAGATACAAAGAAACTTGTTGGAATTATAACAAAGGGGGATATCATAGAGGGTTTGCTGAAAAAACTTGAGATTGATTATCATGAAGAAGAAATTCATACGTACAGGGCAAGTCATATTTTTGAAGATGTGATCTCGGATAATTCTATTCTGATTTTTAAATACCGTATAAAAGGAGGTGACTTTAAAACAGCAGGAGAACAAACCAGTAAGCTTAGAAAGAATTTATTGAGATTGGGATTCTTGCCGGAAACAATAAGAAGAGTTGCAATAGCAGCTTTCGAAGCCGAGATGAACATAGTTATTTACACTCCTGAAGGAGAACTTGTGGCAAAGATCCATCCAGAAAAAGTAACAATAAATGCAATTGATTCGGGTCCGGGAATTCCTGATGTAAAGAAAGCAATGCGTCAGGGCTATTCCACTGCACCTGATTGGGTTAGAGAATTGGGATTTGGTGCAGGGATGGGGCTTCCAAATATTAAAAATTATTCTGATGAGATGACTTTGGAAAGTAAGGTTAATGAAGGAACGAATTTGAATTTTGTTATTTATACTAAAAAAAATGAAGATTAGAGATATTGTAAAAAAATTAGGCTTAAAAGTTATATCAGGTGAAGAGTTTCTTGAAAGAGAAGTAACCGGAGGATATGCAGGGGATTTATTAAGTGATGTCCTTGCAAATTCAAAAAAAGGAAATATGTGGGTTACTTTACAAATTCATCAAAACATCATAGCAGTTGCAATTTCAAAGGAGCTTTCCGGAATAATAATCGTTAACGGAAGAAAGCCGGAGGAAGGAACGCTGAAGAAAGCGAAAGAAGAAAAAATGCCTGTAATGATCAGCAATTTATTAACCTACGAAGTTGCAGGAAGGTTATATGAAATTGGAATCAGGTGATATGAAAGAATTTAAAGCCGACATGCATATACATACCTGTCTTTCTCCATGTGCAGATTTGGAAATGTCTCCAAGGAATATAATAAAGGAAGCAAAAAAGAAAGGGCTTGATATCATAGGAATATGCGACCATAACTCAGCAGAAAATTTTCTGGCAATGGAAAAATCTGCTAATATAGAAGGAATAAAGGCTATTGGAGGTATTGAAATTACATCCAGGGAAGAGGTTCATATTCTGGGTCTGTTCGGAAACGAAAGAGATTTATTTTTCATGCAGGAAGCTGTTTACTCAAATTTACATGGAGTTAATGATGAAAAACGATACGGTCTCCAGGTAGTTGTCAATGAAAATGATGAGGTTCTCGGTTTTAATAACAAGCTACTTATAGGTGCTACAGAAATGTCAGTTGAGGAAGTGGTTGATTTAATACATAAATTTAATGGTATTGCCATTGCCTCTCATATTGACAGAGAAGGTTTCAGCATCATTGCAAATCTGGGGTTTATACCTGAAGGTCTTAAACTCGACGCGCTTGAGATAATAGAACCTTCTAAAAGAGA
>JAUVHQ010000321.1 GCA_030593185.1 Bacteroidota bacterium | reverse complement strand
CGCCTGACGGCGGCTTTTTTTTTGTTGAGCGGAAAACGGGGTTCGAACCCGCGACCCCGACCTTGGCAAGGTCGTGCTCTACCGCTGAGCTACTTCCGCTTATCATGATGTGCGTGCAAAAATAGCACTTTTTTAATGAATACAAAAAATAAATTTCTGCCTCTAACTAATCAGTCGGCAGTCTACAGTCAACAGTCCGCAAGAAAGAAAATAACAATCAAACAATTATAACACACGAACATTTAATCATATGATTCAAAATCCTGAAAAGTATATATAGTCTGGTCTTCAGATTGCCGACTGCAGACTGAAGATTGCAGACTTAAAAATGCAAAGTATAGTGAAATTAACCATTTTGGGCATTCCAAACTTAAGACACTGAATTGTTACTTCTGCCTATAAAGACTGTCTATTTCTTTAAATGTTTCTTTATCTCGTTCAGTTTATTCAGTGCTTCTACAGGAGTAAGATTATCTACATCCAGGTCGGCGATCTCATCACGAATCTGCCTTAATACAGGGTCATCGAGCTGGTAAAAACTAAGCTGAAAACCTTCCCTGTTCCCGGCCAGTTCAGAAACCGGTTTTGTCAGACTGTTTTTAACGTGTGATTGTTCCAACTCCTTAAGTATTTCATTTGCTCTGCTTACAACACTTTTTGGCATTCCTGCCATACGCGCCACATGTATACCAAAGCTATGCTCACTGCCACCTCTTTTTAGTTTCCTGATAAAAATAACTTTATCTTCCAGTTCTTTAATTGAAACGTTAAAATTCCTGACACGCGAAAAGGAAGCTTCCATCTCATTCAATTCATGATAATGAGTAGCAAACAGGGTTTTTGCTTTTGCTTTGGGTTGTTCGTGAATATATTCCACCATTGCCCATGCAATGGAAATTCCATCATAGGTACTGGTACCCCTTCCTATCTCGTCAAGCAGCACCAAGCTTCTTGATGAGAGGTTATTCAGTATGCTGGCTGCTTCATTCATCTCAACCATAAAGGTTGATTCACCCAATGTGATATTATCTGAAGCACCAACCCTTGTAAAAATTTTATCCACCAAACCCATCCTTGCTGATGCTGCAGGGATAAAACTACCCATCTGGGCCAATAGAACAATCAGGGCTGTCTGTCTCAACAGGGCAGATTTCCCTGACATATTCGGACCGGTGAGAATAATGATCTGCTGATCGTCATTGTCCATGTAAACATCGTTCGGAACATATTTCTCGTCAACAGGAAGCTGATGTTCAATCACAGGATGCCTGCCCTGCTTAATATCAATCACTTCAGAATCATCAATCACGGGCCTGGTATAATTATTCACTTTCGCTGTCCCTGCAAAAGACAGGAGGACATCTAAACGGGCAATCACTGATGCATCTGCCTGAATATCTGCAATGTACTTCATTAAGCTGTTTACCAGATCATTATATAACCCCGTTTCCAACGATAGTATCTTTTCCTCAGCTCCGAGAATCTTAGCTTCATACTCCTTGAGTTCTTCAGTTATATATCTTTCTGCATTAACAAGGGTTTGTTTTCTGATCCATTCTCCCGGAACTTTATTTTTATGAGTATTTGTTACTTCGATATAATAACCAAATATATTATTAAAACCAACCTTGAGTGATGGTATTCCTGTACTTTTACTTTCTTTTTCCTGTAACCGGACGAGAAAATTCTTACCGGAATGAAGGATGTCACGCAATTCATCCAGATCTTTTGAAACACCTTCTTTTATCACTCCACCTTTATTAACCTGAACCGGAGGATTATCTGCAATCTCTTTTTCAATTCGTTTACCTGCACTTTTACATGGATTAAGTTGGCCGGCAATTTTTTTCAATACTTTAATACCACTCTTCCTGCATGCAAGCTGAATAGGTTCAATAGTATTCAGTGCCCTTTTCAACTGAACAATCTCCCGCGGATTAATTCGGTTCACTGCTACTTTTGAGATTATTCTTTCAAGGTCGCCAATTTCTCCGATCTGGTCTGCAATAAATTCTTCAAAATCAGGATTTTCAATAAAATACTGTACGATATCATGCCTTTCCATAATAAGTTTAATATTCTTTAATGGCATTGCAATCCATCTTTTAAGCATTCTGGCACCCATTGGGGAAATAGTATTATCCATCACATCCATTAAGGTATTAGCCCCTTCATTCAAAGAAGCAAAAAGTTCAAGATTCCTGATGGTAAACTTATCAAGCCATATATAACGATCTCCTTCAATACGGGAAACTGATGTTATATGGGAAACATTATTATGTTCGGTTATATCAAGGTAATGCATTATTGACCCGGCAGCTACAATTCCATATCTAAGATACTGTATACCGAAACCTTTCAGTGATGACACCTCGAAATGCTTCAGGAGACGGTCTTCAGCAGAATCTTCAGTAAAAACCCAGTCGTCAAGAGGATAGACATAATATTTACTCCCAAATTTCTCTTTAAACAGTTCCCGTTTCCTTCTCTCAACTAAAACTTCACTAGGACTAAAACCGGAAAGCAATTGATCAATATATTCAAAACCCCCTTCGGCTGTCAGGAATTCCCCTGTTGAAATATCCAGGAAAGCCACTCCGCAAATGTTGCTTTCAATATGAACGCTTGCAAGAAAATTATTTTTTTTATGATCAAGAACATTATCATTCATCGAAACTCCGGGGGTAACCAGTTCGGTAACTCCCCGTTTTACAATTTTCTTCGTTTTTTTCGGATCTTCAAGCTGGTCGCACACGGCAACCCGTTGACCCGCTCTCACAAGCTTTGGCAGATAAGTATCTATTGCATGATAAGGGAACCCTGCCAGTTCAATAAAAGATGCAGCTCCATTTGCCCTTTTTGTTAATGTAATGCCAAGAATCTCAGAAGTTTTAATAGCATCGCTCCCAAAGGTTTCGTAAAAGTCCCCTACTCTGAAAAGCAATATGGCATCAGGATGTTTATTCTTCAGCCTGTTGTACTGCTTCATCAGGGGAGTTTCAGCATATTTTGTAGAATTTCCCACTATCT
>JAUVHQ010000229.1 GCA_030593185.1 Bacteroidota bacterium | reverse complement strand
ATTCTGTTAATTCTTTCTGTGCAAGCGGTGTTCTGATTTTATCACAAACATTTAATCGTGCAAGTGTATTTGTTCTGTAAACTCCAACCGGGTTATCCAGATCCATAGAGAGGTTACCGACTTTTTTCATATATGGAAATTTCATATATGTCCAGGGTTCAATATGTTCTCCTATATAATCAGTATATTCCTCATAAGTGAAATCCTCATATTTCCCGTCAGCGTCCATCATTCTCAATTTACCATCATAAAGTTCAAGTGTCCCATCCTCGGTAACCGTACCGAGGAATCCTGTTTTTATTACACCAAGCGATGTAACTGTATCTAAATAATCCGGGAAAAGATTATTTTTTGCAAAATCCATAGAGAATTTTGCAAATTCCAAAACCTCTTCTGCCATAGGCAAAACAGTATCTCTTTCTTTTTCAGTCAGTGGCTTACTGAAACCACCTGGTACTGCAGTTACCGGGTGTATTGATTTTCCGGATACAATGTCAAGCATTTCTGCACCGAGCCATCTTGAACGGATAACTTTCTTTGCAACATCAGGAACTTTTCCTGCAATTCCTATGATATTTCTAACCGATGGGTCAGCATCAGGTCCCATAACAAAATCTGCACCTGCCAGAAAATAAAAATGCAATATATGCTCTTCACAATATGCAATGCTATTGCATAGTTCTCTGAGTTTTTTTGCAGCAGGAGGTATTTGAACCCCAAATATTGCGTCATTTGCTTTTGCGGATGCCAGATGATGTGACCAGGGACATACACCGCAGATACTTGTAACAATCCTTGGCAATTCTTCAACCGGCTTTCCAATGCAGAATTTTTCAAAACCACGCAGGTCAAGTTGCTGAAATTTTACATCATCAACATTCCCTTCATCATTAAGTAATATTGTGATTTTCGCATGACCTTCTATTCTTGTTACTGGATGTATTACTATTTTTTTCATATTTTTATCCTCCTTTTATTATTTTCTCTTTGGTATTGGTCTTAATCTTCCCTGAGCGCCAACATATCTGTTGAATGTTGCTGCTCTGTCAGGGATCTCCCGTGCATTTAGTCCGATTGATGAGATTGCTCCCATCATATCAACCATTGGATTTGCATCACTTCTTATAGGTCCGAAACAACCTCTGCAGGGCATTAATCCCTTAATACATCTTGGAATATGAGGCTGTTCATCGCCGCTTGTTATGTAGCAACCTGTTTTTGTGACAGGTCCTAAACACAAATATCCTTTTTCCATAAAGCATCTCGAATCAATCAATTCTTCTTCTTCTAAATCAAGCATACTTTCAAGAGGTCTTTTAATTGAAACAAGTGCCTTCTTTTCTCTTTTTACGGGACAGTCGTCACACACGCTTCTTTCAGGTAGTTCAAATGGTTTTCCTTCAAGCAGTGAAATCAGCGCCTGCGCAACAATCTGAGGGGCTGTAGGACATCCCGGTATATAAACATCAACCTTCACTACTTCGTCAAGAGCATATACTTTGTCAAGCAGTGGTGGGATATCCTGATTTGGCGTGTCGGCACCATCTGTTGAAACAGAACCCCTGTAAACTTTGTCATATAGTTCCTGTAACTGAAACTGATTTGCCAATGCAGGTATTCCACCAAAGCAAGCACAACTTCCCAAGGCAATCAAAGTTTTACACTTATTTCTCATCTCAGTAGTAATTTCTTTATGTTCTTCATTTCTTATACCACCTGAGATTATTCCGATATCTGCCTCTGGAATTTCCAGTTTGTCTTTTTCTCCTGTTTGTCCAAAATATTTATGGTCTACCAAAACAGGAATGTGGACAAATTCCAGTTTTGGTAATAAATCAAGCAGCGGCTCGCCGATGTCAAGAATTGTTACTTCACATCCACCGCAACACGCTAACCATTCTTCTGCAACTTTTGCCATAATTTTCCTCCTTTTTATAAAATTAAATAAATAAAAAAATCCTCAACAAAACATAGTACTAAAGCATTACAAAAAAAAATACATTCTTAATATTATCACAAATAAATAATTTTTGGAGATTATGTTAAAATTCAAATCAGAAGCCAGGTATTTTTGGGTCCTGTCTGCCTATTTATACAGGTGGTGGTCCTTCAACCACAACTTCAGTAACTACTCTCCGTGTAAGCAGAAAATATTTCTTTTCTTCTTGAACTATGCGGGTTTCAAAATTATTTTTTTCATATTCTGCTTTAATGTTAATTGCTTCGGACTCACTTATGTATGTTTTACCATCCCACATAAACTTTTTTTCATCAAAAAATTTTACATTATCCATATTTCCGTTAAATATATTAATTTTATTAGTAAGAATAAATCATTTATAACATTTGTGCATTTTTTCTATATTTATTAAAATATTTTTCAAAGAGATCTATGCTGCTTTCATTATGTTGGCTAAACCTTATATGGGCTCGGCCCAAGATTTATAATTTCTTCTGTAAATTCCTTCATTACCTGTGCAAATTTTGGCCCTTCTGATGCTGAAACCCATTCAATTCTGAACCATTCATCCTCGATACCAAAATCCTCTAACATGAGGCTTATTGCTTCCGCTCTGCTTTCTGCTTTTTTATTTCCATCAATGTAATGACAGTCCCCTATATGACAACCACAAATAATAACACCATCAGCGCCTTTAGTTAAAGCATCAATTACCAGGTTCGGATGAACCATACCAGAACACATAACACGGATTATACGGACGTTTGTGGGATATTGTAATCTTGAGATCCCCGCAAGGTCAGCACCTGCATACGAACACCAGTTACAACAAAATGACAAAATTATTGGGTCAAAATTAGTATCTGTCATAGATTATCCTCCTATTCTACGGTTTGTAACGCTGCTTCTATTTGTGCAGCAATATGTTCTAATTTAAAATTCCTGATATAAATACCTTTTTTAGGACAGGTTGCCATACAAGTTCCGCAGCCTTTACACTTTAGTTCATCTACTTCAACTGTCTTCTTAATTGAACCTTCTCTCATATATTCAAGCAATGTGAATGCTTGATATGGACATGGTTCAATACAGTAAGCACATCCGTCACAATTTTCATCCACAACATTGGAAATCACAGCCGCGAGTTCAATTTCTTCTTTAGAAATTATAGTACTTGCCCTTGACGAAGCAGCTAAAGCCTGTGCAATGCTTTCATCAACTGTTTTAGGAAAGTGAGCAAGACCGCACAGGAAAACACCGTCTGTAGCAAAGTCAACTGGACGAAGTTTCATGTGTGCTTCTAAAAAGAAACCATCACTTGTTAATGGTACTTTGAGTTTCTGGGCAAGGTCTTTGGCATCGTCCCTGGGAATAACTCCTGTTGAAAGGATTAAAAGATCTGTTTTAATATTTACTTTGGCATCAAGAACAGGATTATACACTGATACTTTTAATTGTCCATTAACTTTTTCTACATCAGGTTTTTTATCTGCATCATACGCAATAAACCGAACATCTTTTTCTCTTGCCTTAGTATAATATCCTTCATTAAATCCGTATGTTCGTATATCCCGGTAAAGGATAAACACATTTGTGTCAGGGCTTTTCTCTTTAATCAATAAAGCATTTTTGATTGCCTGCTGACAGCAAATCCGACTGCAGTATGGTAGCTTTTCATCGCGTGAACCAACACACTGAATCATAACTATTGTTTGTTGTTTGTGGTTTGATGTTTGAAGGTATCCATTTGCGAGTTTTTCTTCTAATTCTGTCTGTGTTATTACCTTTTTATCCTGACCATACAAATATTCAGTCGGATTATAATCCTTTGCACCGGTTGCCACAATAACAACACCATGATCAACTGTGCAAACATTATCATTGGACTTGAATTCTGTTGAGAAATTACCAACCGAACCATCAATCTTATTTATCTGTGAATTAGTATAAATATGAATCTTAGGGTGCTGTTTGGCCTTATCAATCAATGAATTTATTTTATTTTGAGGGTCATCTCCATTTAACAGAAATTTCACTTTCATAAAATTGCCCCCCAGAACATCACTTTTTTCAAGCAGATAAACTTCAAAAGACTGTTCCGCTAAATTAAGCGCTGATGTAATGCCCGATACGCCACCGCCAATGACAAGAGCATTTCTGCTAATTTTAATTTTTCGGTTATAAAGTGGTTTAAGGGTACCTGCTTTTGCTTCCGCCATCCTGACAAGATCTTTAGCCTTCAGTAAGGCGAGTTTAGGTTCGTGCATGTGAACCCATGTACACTGATCCCTGATATTGGCCATCTCAAAGAGGTATGGATTAAGCCCTGCCTCCTGAATAATGCTCTGGAACAAAGGTTCATGAGTTCTCGGAGTACAGGAAG
>JAUVHQ010000227.1 GCA_030593185.1 Bacteroidota bacterium | reverse complement strand
TAAGAAAGAAATAAGGGTTTATGATTTTATGAAATTATTAATTAAAATGATATATAAAGTCAAAAAAATAAGTCTAAAAGAGTAATATGTGCAGTAAAAACCTTAGCCTTAGCCTTAGCCTTAGCCTTAACCTTAGCCTTTAAACCAGTATAAAACATCAATCAAATATTGCTTTCTTAATTAATTTTCGAAGCTATCTTCTTATTTATCCTATTTAAAAATCTTATTTTTGCACCAAAGTATATTTAGAATTTATGAGGAAAGAAATTAAAAGAATAAAAGTAAAAGACCTGCTTGTTTCAGAAAGTTTCGGGAAAGAGGTACATGTTAAAGGATGGGTAAGGACAAAAAGAGGAGGCAGGAAAATTGGCTTTATAGCCCTTAATGACGGGTCAACAATTCACAACATACAGATTGTGGTTGATTTCCCTGAATTTGATGAACAGACCATTAAGCTAATTACCACAGGATCGTGCCTGGGTGTGAAGGGAACACTTGTGAAGTCGGAAGGACATGGGCAGAATGTGGAGATCCATGCCGGGCAAATTGAGGTTTACGGAACAGCCGATCCGGACACTTATCCATTACAGAAGAAAGGTCATACCCTGGAATACCTAAGGGAGATTGCCCATCTTCGTTTCAGAACCAATACATTTGGTGCGGTATTCCGGGTTAGGCATACAATGGCTTATTCAATTCATAAATATTTTAATGACAACGGGTTTTATTATCTTCATACACCAATAATTACCGGTTCGGATGCTGAAGGAGCGGGAGAAATGTTCCGGGTAAGCGTACTGGATCATCTTGATCCTCCGAAAACTCCTGAAGGAAAGGTTGACTACGAAAAGGACTTTTTCGGGAAAGAGACAAACCTTACAGTTTCAGGACAGCTTGAGGCTGAATTGGGAGCCCTGGCTTTATCAGAAGTATACACTTTTGGTCCTACCTTCAGAGCTGAAAACTCAAATACCCCCAGGCACCTGGCAGAGTTTTGGATGATTGAACCGGAAATGGCATTTTATGATATTAATGACAATATGGACCTGGCTGAAGACTTTTTAAAATATATAGTCAGATATGCGCTTGAAAATTCGCCGGATGATCTGGAATTTCTTAATAATATGTATGATAAGGAACTGCTTGAAAGGTTGAAGTTTGTTGTTGAAAAGGAATTTGTAAGAGCAGATTACACGGAAGCAATAGAGGTACTTAAGAAGGCTGGTGAAAAATTTGAATTCCCTGTTAAATGGGGAAATGACTTGCAGGCAGAACATGAAAGATTCCTGGTAGAAAAGCATTATAAACGCCCCGTGATCCTGACCGATTATCCAAAAGAGATAAAGGCGTTTTATATGAAACAAAATACTGATGGAAAAACAATAAGGGCTATGGATGTATTGTTTCCACGCCTGGGAGAGATCATTGGCGGATCACAAAGAGAAGAGGATTATGATAAACTGAAGAGCAGGATAAATGAATTGAAAATACCTGAAAAGGAATTATGGTGGTATCTTGAAACACGAAAATTCGGCACAGCCCCGCATAGTGGTTTTGGTCTTGGTTTTGAACGAATGGTTCAGTTTGTAACAGGAATGAGTAATATTAGAGATGTTATTCCTTTTCCGCGTACACCACGGAATGCGGAGTTTTGAAGACGTGAAGAGGGAAGAAGGAAGAGCGATGAGCAGAGAGCAGAAGGCGAAGAGCAGAGAGCAGAAGGCAAAGAGCAGAGAGAAAAAGCCCGGAGGGCTTTAAGTCAGGTAGCCCCGGTTACGTCCGGGGTAGTTAAGTAATACAATAAATTCGCAACCCCGGAAGGGGTTGAAGAACCCGTAACATTATTAACAAAGGATAATTCTTAAGAACTATAATTATTTAGCATAATGCTTAAGCAAAGGTTACAACAAAAATTATTGCAAAAACTTTCTCCTCAGCAGATCCAGATGATCAAGCTGCTGGAGATACCTGCAATGCAGCTTGAGCAACGGATTAAAAAGGAATTGGAAGAGAACCCTGTGCTTGAAGAAGGAGCGGACGAAGAGATTGACAAGCAGGAAGAGGAAGACATTGTTGATGATACTTTTGAGGATAATACTGAGGAGTTTTCCCTGTCTGATTATCTTGATGAGGACGATACTCCTTCTTACAGACTTACAACAAGTAATTATTCAAAAGATGATGAAAGAAATGCCGAAATACCCTTTTCGGTCGGTTCATCATTTCACGAGCACTTGAAAAGCCAGATGGGGCTGCAGTCACTCACCGTGGAGGAAGAAGAACTTGCTAAATATATTATCGGGAACATTGATGAAGATGGTTACCTTCGACGGAAACTGGAAAGTATTGTAGACGACCTTGCATTTTTGCAGAATATTAAAACAAGCGAAGAAGAATTGCTTAATATCCTGAGAATTGTTCAGGATTTTGAACCTCCCGGAGTAGGAGCCCGTGATCTGCAGGAATGTTTGCTTCTTCAGATAGAGCGAAAGGATCAGGATGACCCTGTTAAGAAAAGGGCACGGGAAATTCTTAAATACTACTTCCAGGAATTTACTAAAAAACATTATGAGAAAATAGAAGAAAGGATGAACCTGGCTAATGGAGAATTAAAAGAGGCAATTGATGAAATTTTGAAATTAAATCCTAAACCGGGTGGCTCGGTAAATGACCCGCACAGTAAATTATTCCATCAGATTGTGCCGGATTTTGTACTGGAAAACAGAGATGGAGAACTTGAACTGTTACTGAATTCAAAAAATGTTCCTGATTTGCGCGTAAGCCGCACCTACGCTGAAATGCTCAGATCTTTTAAAGCCCAAAAGGACAAACCCTCGAAAAATGAGAAAGAGGCAATAAGCTTCGTTAAACAAAAACTTGATTCAGCAAAATGGTTCATTGATGCAATCAGACAAAGACAGGCAACCCTTTTAATTACTATGAATGCAATATTGAGTTACCAGGAAGAATATTTTAATGAAGGAGATGAGACAAAACTTAAACCCATGATCCTTAAGGATATTGCAGAAATGACAGGGATGGATATTTCAACTATTTCACGGGTTGCCAATAGTAAATATATTCAGACACACTTCGGGATACATCCTCTTAAATACTTTTTTTCGGAGGGAATGCAGAAAGAGTCAGGGGAAGAAGTGTCAACAAGGGAAATAAAAGCCATCCTTATGGAATGTATTGAGAATGAAGATAAGAAAAAACCACTCAACGATGAGAAACTTGGTGCAATACTCAAAGAAAAGGGCTACCAGATAGCCAGAAGAACAGTTGCAAAATACCGTGAGCAGTTGAAGATACCGGTGGCAAGGCTGAGGAAGGAACTGTAAGGAGAAGTTGAAAGTTGAAAGTTATAAAGTTGAAAGGGAAGAAAGGAGAAGTTGAAAGTTGAAAGTTATAAAGTTGAAAGAGAAGAAAGAAGAGGTCAAACGGTTGCTATTAGGGAAAGATTTTGATTCATGATGATACTTTGTTCCAAAGGACGCAGTTTTAAACAGATTATAAAGCGTGAAAAAGGATTTTGCGAGGAGCGTAGCGACGAAGCAATCTCCCAAGAACAACCAGGATGCCAAAGCAATAGACTGTTATAAGCTTTACGAAAGGCCATAAAAGATTGCTTCACTACGTTTCGCAAAATCCCTATACTTACTATGCTTAAAAGGAGTAGCACAGTAATAACAATAGTTAATTATTCGCTGTAGGCGATAAATAATTGATAGCGTTAATATTTTTATTAAACCAGAACAATATTTGATATTTAATTATGTTAAACAGTTTTTGTTTGAATTCTGTGATTGATATAGTTAAACATATTGTATTATGAATCCCCTACAGGGAATAAAAGAAATTGAAAATTCTTATGCTACAATAATAAATGCCCTACGGGCAATAAAAGAAATTGAAAATTCTTAGAAAAAAGCAATAATTCTAACAATACAACCAGGATGCCAAAGCAATAGACTGTTATAAACTTTACGAAAAGCCTGGAGAGATTGCTTCACTACGTTTCTAAAAATCCGTATACTTTCTATGCTTAAAGAAACACGTGACAACTTTAAACCCTCTGGAACTATGAATGATGAAGCGAAAAGAAACTTTATAACTTTACTCTTTTAACTCTTAAGACTATGCAAAGATGGATAGCTAAAATTATTTCCGTGATTCTACATCCCATGTTTATGCCGGTATATGGAATGTTGATACTTTTTAATTCGGGCACTTTTCTGTCTTATCTACCCGGACCGGCAAAACGTATTGTTCTTATAATTATCGTTGTAAATACAATAATACTTCCCTTGTCCGTTGTACCCTTTTATCTTACTCAAAAGGTTATCAAATCTATCCATATGGACACTTCGCGTGAACGGATAATCCCA
>JAUVHQ010000320.1 GCA_030593185.1 Bacteroidota bacterium | reverse complement strand
GTTGCTAAAATTGTTACCACTGAAATCGGTCTTGGCCCCAGATCGGTAGCTTGTGCATTACTTCATGATGTGGTTGAGGATACTGATCTTACACTGGAAGATATAAGATACAACTTCAACGATAGAATTGCATCGGTAATTGATGGTCTCACCAAGATATCAGGAATTTTTGATAACAAATCATCCATGCAGGCTGAGAACTTCAGAAAAATGTTACTTACCCTTTCGGATGATGTCAGAGTGATACTTATCAAACTGGGTGACAGACTGCATAATATGAGGACACTTGATTCTTTGCCACCGAATAAACAAGTTAAGATCGCCGGCGAAACCACTTATTTATATGCACCTCTTGCCCACCGGCTTGGGCTTTATGCAATTAAAACAGAGATGGAAGATCTGAGTCTGAAGTACAGACACCCCAAATTTTATGATGACATTGCAGTAAAAATTAAATCTAATGAACAAAAGCGTCTGACTGAAATAAGCCGATTTGCACTTCCAATAATAGATAAACTGGAAAAAGAAAAGATAAAATTTGATATAAACGGCAGACCAAAATCCATTGCCTCGATATGGAACAAAATGAATAATAAAAATGTTCCTTTCGAAGAGGTATATGATCTGTTAGCTATCAGGATAATTTTCGAACCTTCTAATGACATACCCGAGAAAACTCAATGCTGGAATATCTATTCAATCATTACTGATACTTATATGCCTAAACCAGATCGTATCCGTGATTGGTTAAGTACGCCAAAAGCTAATGGATACGAGGCATTACATCTAACTGTAATGGGACCACACGGCAAATGGGCTGAGATCCAGATCCGGTCAAGAAGAATGGATGAAATTGCCGAAAGGGGATTTGCAGCTCATTGGAAATATAAAGGCGATAGTTCCCATGAAGGTGAATTGGATAAATGGCTCAAAAATATCAGGGAAATGCTTGAAGATCCGAATTCAAATGCCCTTGAATTTCTCGATGATTTTAAAATGAATCTTTTCGCATCTGAAATAATGGTATTTACTCCTAAAGGTCACATCAAAACACTACCTACAGGCACTTCTGTTCTTGACTTTGCTTATGAGATACACTCCGAAATAGGTAACCATGCTATAGGTGCTAAAGTTAATTATAAACTTGTCCCGATTAGTCATACATTGCAAAGTGGCGACCAGGTTGAGATATTGTTCTCTGAAAAAAAGCATCCTGAAAGGAATTGGCTGGATTATGTTATAACGGCAAAAGCAAAATCCAGTATTAAAAATTACTTAAAAGCTGAAACAAAAGACAGGATCACTAAAGGAAAAAATATTCTGCAAAATAAATTGAAAAATATAAACCTTCGCCCAAATTCAACGATCTTTAAGAAACTACTGCCAGCTTACGAAGTTTTATATAAAGATGAACTCTATAGCAAAATTGGGATGGGATTAATAAATCTCGAAAATATCGAAACCATTCTTAAACCAAAATCAAGAAACAAACTGGTAAAATATTGGCAGCTGCAATTTGGAAAATCTTCTAAAGCAAAGAAAAAAAATAAGAAACAAAAAAAATCAGGGACAGGAAAATTAGATTTTAAATCACCATACATTCTTCGCGAAAACATTGATGAATCCCGTCAACCTTATATAATAGCTGAATGCTGTAATCCAATTCCCGGTGATGATGTTATTGGATATAAGCCACCTAAAAAAGAACTGGTGATTCATAAAGCTAACTGCCCAAATGCAATAAAGCTTTTGTCAAGTAAAGCCAACCATGTTGTTTCAGCCAAATGGACAACATACAAACTTCTCTCTTTCCTTGCAAGAATAAATATAGTGGGAATTGACAGGGTTGGAATAATAAATGAAATAACCGGAATTATTTCCAAAGACCTTAGTGCTAATATCCAATCACTAAATATTAATGTTAATGACGGGATTTTTAAAGGTATAGTTGACCTGTATGTTCACAATACCAACGATCTGAATACCCTTTTACTGAACCTCTCCAAAATAAAAGGAATCGAATCAGTTCACAGAATGGAAACTATTGAGAAATAAATTATGATTATTCCTTAAGGTGGAATTTAAACTTTATTAAGTCTAAATAAATTGTAAATTGATAAAATAACCTGTACTTTTACTTGTTTTCAAAACCCTTATTTATTATGAGTGATAAAATCAGAAACGATGTAAAACAAATCTTTATAAAATATCTTGAAAAAAATGATCACAGGAAAACACCTGAAAGATATGCTATCCTTGACGAAATTTATTCAGTAAACGAACATTTCGACGTTGAGTCCCTTTACGCTCATATGAAAGAAAACAATTACAAGGTTAGTCGTGCTACAATTTACAATACAATAGAGTTACTTCTGAAATGTGATCTTGTTATAAAGCATCAGTTTGGCAAAAATATTGCCCAGTTCGAAAGAGCTTTTCATTCCGGACAGCATGACCATCTTATTGATACTGAAACAGGTAAAATAACTGAATTTTGTGATCCGCGTATACATGAAATAATAAAAACTGCATGCGAATTATACAATTTTGAACCACAACATCACTCTTTATATATTTATGGTGTAAGTAAGGATAAAGAAAAATAAAAGTTAAAAGTAAGCATTGAGCTTTACAAACTTACAACATTATTCGCTCCCACAGTCCTTCCCACAATCTGCTCATGAGGTTTTCGCTCTCAAGTTCGCTCAAACGTTCCTCTCTTCTCCCGAAAAATAATAAATCATAGATTTTTTTAATTTTTACTCCACTCCCACAGACCTGCCCACATGCCGGTCGTGAGGCTTCCAGCAAGCTGGAATGTTCGTGGATCCTCGAAAATCTAATCCCGCAGAGCGGGAAGATTTTCGGGACATCATTCCATTATTAATTGCTACCACAATCCTTCCCACAACCCGCTCATGAGGTTTTCGCTCTCAAGTTCGCTTAAACGTTCCAACATTCCAATCTTCCATTCCCTAACCCCTACTAATCAATTTATTACAAAGATCATTCCAAAAAAATGAAATAGCTG
>JAUVHQ010000261.1 GCA_030593185.1 Bacteroidota bacterium | reverse complement strand
GCCGATTTATCTTTATAGCCGGACAAGTGCGACCAATCAAGGTAAACTTCAACCATAGCCGGTTCATCACTCTCCTGAAGCTCAATTTTGAACAGTTCACCAACAGGTAAAATATTCATTGGTTTAAGAGGCGTTACCGGCTTCATGGATGCTTTTGCTGTGTATTCCTGATCCTGAAATTTTATGTATAACATGTATCGTTTTCCGTAAAGAGCTCTGAATTCAGGAATTGTTTTGTATAATCCCGGTTTAACAGGATCTTCATTCAGGATATATACCTTTGATCCGTCAAACACAGCAACAACAGCTCCTAAAACCGGTTCAGGAGTTTGATTCATTTCCGTTACAGGATGTGTTAATCTTATTTCATGTGCTTTCTTTTCGTTTGTTAGTATCCCATCAACAACGATCACCGGCAGACTTCCTGACTGGAGGTCCCAATCTCTCTCCGCCTCACAGGAGACAAAAAGTAAGAAAACAAGCACATGTTTTATTTGTTTCAAATTCATTAAAACCTGAATTTATAGTTTAATGAAGGTATTACCTTATAAAGATATATCTGCGATGAGACCAACTCATAATTCTTAACCAGATTAGCTGGAATAATAAATTGTTCTTCATCGGTCAGAGTCTTATTGAAATTCATACTAAAAGGATTTTTTCTTCCATAAATATTCAATACAGAGATATTCAGATTATGCTCAAACCGTGCTTCCTTCCGATTTAACCGGATATCAACAGACAGATCGAGGCGATGATAGGGTGGTAAACGATCCCTGTTTTTCTCAGCATAAATGGGGACTGTATAACCATTGTATTTATAAAAAGAAGTTGGAGTAGTTATTGCTGCGCCTGACGAGAATATCCAGTTTGCAGAAAACTTTGTCCTTTCAGATATTTTATAGTTAAGATACATGGATAAATCATGAGGTCTGTCATTAAATGCCGGGAAAACCTCGTTATCATACAGATCCTGTATTTGCTTTTTTGTTTTTGATAGCGAATAGCCTACCCATCCGCTTAATCGTCCGGATGTTTTTTTCAAAAAAAATTCTATTCCAAAAGCACGGGCTTCACCAAATCTGAGTTCAGATTCAAATAGAGGATTAAGTAGCATTTTTGCATGAGGGTTATAATCAATTTGGTTATTCATAACCCTGTAATATGCTTCAGTTTGAAAATGCCAGCCTTTCACAGGCCAGTTCTTTGACCAGCCAATTGAGAATTGATCAGCCAGTTGCGGTTTAATATTCGGGCCACTGGGTAACCAGACTTCCAGTGCAGTGAACGGACTGACTGAATTTGTGATCATATGAATATACTGGGATGTCCTGGTATAACTTGCCTTGAGAGATGAATATTCTCCAACTCGATACAACAATCCCAATCGTGGTTCCAGATTAGCATAGGAATGATAAGATTCGCCAACTTCATACCTGGTAGTATCTATCGGATTATGATCCTGGTCAAACGTGTATTCGACAGACTCACCAATATTTTCCCAGGATGGTAGCCTGAAGCCGTACTGCAGTGACACCTTTTCACCCAACTCGATTTCATGACTTGCATACAAAGCAAAATCCCGACTATTCCGTCGTGGAACAAGTGGGAAATATGTGCCTTCAGGAATATCGCCCATCTCAAAATTACCCGGGTTATAATTATGACCTCCCAGTTTAATACCGAACTTAAGTGTACTTTCCGGCCGGATATACCATGTAAAATCGGTCTTAAAACCAATATTTGCAATATGAGAATTCCACTGATACTTCTTTTCGTAGGAAGTAACGAGGAAATAATCATATTTGCTGGCATAAAAAGTAGTATTGGAGAAAAGCCTGTCGCTAAAAAGATGGTTCCAGCGAATTGAACCAACCATATTGCCCCAGTTAATACCGGATGAGTTTTCTGTAGAACTGTTTGTCCTGAAATAATCTTTTCCAAAGTAGCCGGAAAAAAACAGCCTGTTATTCCTGTTAATCCTGAAATTCAATTTTCCGTACAGGTCAGAGAAATAAAGATCCTTCAGATCGGGATTATCATTGTCCAGATATAATTTAAGATATGACCGACGCCCTGAAACAAAGAATGAGCTTTTATCTTTTATCACCGGACCTTCCACTGAGAGGCGTGATGCAACCAAACCAACATTTCCACTGACTCCGAAATGTCGCATATTTCCATCTTTGGTCTTAATATCTATCAGTGACGACAACCTGCCCCCATGCTGAGAAGGCAAATTTCCTTTGTAAACTTTAATATCTTTTACCGCATCAGGTATAAAAACCGAGAAGAAACCGAGAAGGTGGGCAGGGTTGTAAACAGGTGCCTCATCCAGCAATATCAGGTTTTGATCTTTGTTACCGCCCCTTACATAAAATAGTGTTGACCCATCACTAAAAAAGTTGATACCGGGAACAGACTGTAACGATTTCAGAACATCCACTTCTCCCATCAGTGCCGGCATATCCTGTACATCACGTGGGCAGATACTTATCTTCCCCATCTGGCTTTTTTGTATCTCCGAAAGATTCTCATCCACCCGGATCACCACCTCATCCAGCATTGAAGGGTCTTCTTCCAATTCAATATCCAGGTTTTTATCACCGAAAAGTTCAATCTCTCTCTCAATACTTCTGTATCCCAGGAAAGAAAACCGTATGGAATAATGCCCCTCAGGCAGCGTAATAGAATAAAATCCATAGCCATTGGATATTGTTCCCTGAATCAGATCAACCGATACAACAGTAGCGCCAACCAATATCTCTCCGCTACTTACATCACGTATATAGCCATTTAAAGTAAAACTCTCTTGCACCTTTTTTTCATCTTTCATTTGTTCAAGCATCTTCAGAACAATTTGCTCCTCCACAACAAAATACCTGATTCTCATTTCCTTAAACAGATCATTAAGAATTTCACTAACCGGCTTTTCTATAGCTTTAACAGATACTAAAGAATGAATGGGGATCTTTTTAGGATTATAGGAGAAACTAATATTGCTCTGTCCGGCAATACTATCTAATACTTTGTAAAATGGAATTTCTGAAAACTCAATAGTTATCTTTTGTTGAAGATCTAATTCCTGGGCATGCAGACTTACAGGCAGCAAAATACCTGGTAAGAGAATAAAAAGTATTCTTATGATATAAACATTCATTCCTGCAATTTAACCTGAATTATTTACAAATTTTTTCTTTACGACATCAAAAATCACATAATTCTTGGTTACTAATCAGTCGTCAGTCCACAATCAACAGTCGGCAAAAATAAATAATAGTAAAACAATTATAACACACAATCACTTAATCACATGATTTAAAATCCTGAAAAAATAAATATTTTGGTCTTCAAATTGTCGACTGCAGACTGAAGATTGTATTCATTCTAAACTTTTTAATTTTGTCTTTTATCTTCTACATGAATAATGGAAGTTAAAACTGAAAGGGGGAAGTTAAAAAACTACCTGCAAAATAATGGTTTTCATTGATAACCGGAATCAATAACCCGGTCCTGTTATTTCAATAGAGTCATCTTTGCGGGAAAATTCCAGGTCAAGTGTTGCCTCAAGAACATTTAACACTGCCTCTAAAGACTGATTATCAAAGGATACTGTTATCCGGTAGTTCTCCAAACCCGGGTCTTTCAGAATGAAATTTGTGTGGTAAACTTTCTCAAGGACCTTAATGACCTCTCCCAGGTTTTCGTTGCTGAATTCCATTTCAAGTGTCTTCCATGAAAGGTAATTTTTATCAGCCTCCTTTTCCATAATGAACGAACTCTCTGATTTTAAGAAAGTTCCCATATTCCCCGGATCAAGTACTATCCTTTTATCCTGTTGTTTAATAGAACTCATAGCAAC
>JAUVHQ010000370.1 GCA_030593185.1 Bacteroidota bacterium | reverse complement strand
ACAAAGAGTCCATAAAAACAAATGGTAACTAATCAGTCAGCAGTCCACAGTCCACAGTCGGCAAGAAAGCAAATAACAATCAAACAATAATAACACAAGATTACTTAATCACATGATTCAAAATCCTAAAAAGCATAGAGTCCGTCGATAAAGTCCGAAAGTTTAAATAATCATTTATAATTACATGAATTACAACGAGGTATTAGAGTATTTATACAGCCGGTTACCTATGTTTCAGAGACAGGGTAAGATCGCTTATAATGCAAAACTGGATAATTCTCTGGCAATGGATGAATATTTTGGTCATCCGCATAAGAATTTCAGGTCTATTCATATTGCGGGAACAAACGGAAAGGGTTCTATTGCTCATATTCTTGCTTCTGTTCTTCAGGAAGCCGGTTTCAGAACCGGGCTCTATACTTCTCCACATTTGAAGGATTTTCGTGAAAGATTAAGGGTAAACGGAATGCTTGTTCCAGAGCGAAATGTCATTAATTTTGTTAAGCAAAACAAGGAATTATTAGAAAAGATCGAGCCATCATTTTTTGAAATGTCCGTAGCAATGGCTCTCAAACACTTTTCTGATGAAGAAGTGGATATAGCTGTTATTGAGACAGGTATGGGAGGTAGACTCGATTCAACAAATATTATTACACCTGTGTTATCAGTAATTACCAATATCAGCATGGATCATAGCATTTATCTTGGCAACAGCCTGGAAAAAATTGCTTATGAAAAGGCAGGGATAATTAAACCCGGGGTTCCGGTAATTGTAGGCGAAACGGGCAAAGAAACAGACCATGTTTTTATTGGTAAAGCCCGGGAAACAGGTTCTGAAATAGTGTTTGCTGACCATAATTTCAGTTCGGAATACTCATTTATGTCACTTAACGGGTTGCAGGTGATGAATATTGAAAAGAAGGGAGGGGAGGGATATCCTGAATTAAAGATCGATCTGGCAGGATTATATCAACGAAGAAATGTGATAACTGCTTTACAGGTAATAGAAAAGATAAATGAGATAGAAAAAAGAATAAGCCGTGAATCACTTTATAAAGGAATGAAACTGATAAGGAAGAATACAGGATTTCGGGGGAGATGGGAAGTATTGGGAAATAATCCGCTGATAGTTTGTGATAACGGGCATAACAGGGAAGGTTTAATTCTGGTAATGGAGCAGATCATGCAAACTGCCTGGAAAAATTTACACATGGTTATAGGGATGGTTAATGATAAAGATCTGGCTAATATCCTTCCATTATTTCCCGCGGAAGCCAATTATTATTTTTGCAGACCTGATATTCCCCGAGGGCTGGACAGTCGAATTCTGAGGGAGGAAGCAGCAAAACATGGACTGGCAGGGGAATTATATGACACGGTGAAAGCTGCCCTGGACGCAGCAAATCAACAGGCGGGCAAACAGGATATGATCTTTGTCGGGGGCAGCACTTTTGTAGTTGCTGAAGTATTATAATAAATTTGTATTTCTTTTTGCAGAAATAAAAAGGAGGTTTATATTTGCACTCCGTTTGGGCGATTAGCTCAGTTGGTTCAGAGCACCTGCCTTACAAGCAGGGGGTCATCGGTTCGACTCCGGTATCGCCCACCCAATAATAGCAAGGCTTTCAGCATAACAACTGAAAGCTTTTTTATTTTCAGTTGCAACATGGTTGCAGCAATTTAATCAATAACTTTGCCGTACAATATAAGCTATTTGGTATAAATATCAGATAATTATAACTGTCATTAAAAGGTGGGGAAATAGAGTAAATGACAAATTTTCAGTTTGATTTAGAAAATGAATGCAATAGACTGAAATACAATGCAATGACTGAAAATAAGGCTATTTAAACAATTTTAACTGGTATGTAATATTTGGTATTGCTTAATATGAGATAATGGCACAGTTGGCTTCAAAATAAGTAAATTTCAGAAAAGCTATTTGTTAATATCTAAAGGGGTTATGTTTGTGTCGATAATGTATGAAAATGGGGGTGTGGGGTCAGGATTTGTTAAAAGTATTTATTTGTATCTATTATTCTAAAAAAAGTTATTTGAAAACTCGTTCCCAAAATCCCAATATTAAGTTCATGTGACATTTAAGCCTTCGCTAAAGCTATGGCTTACAAAGCACGGGAAGAAGATCACATAAAAAAAAGGAGCATCCCATAAGCACATCCCCTTTTTTCGAATTATAAACCGGTTAAAATCCTTTGCTAAGTTTTTCAGTGGTTTTTTACTATCGGGGAAACCGTCTCAAAAAAGCAGACAAAAAATACAACATAACCCCGGTGATTATGAGTTTTAAATTGATGGAGAAAGTAC
>JAUVHQ010000105.1 GCA_030593185.1 Bacteroidota bacterium | reverse complement strand
CTTCGGGTGAAGGACTGGGTGACCAGTATATCCATGCATATCCGGTAGCCAGGTCAACTGTTACCCTTTTTAGATCAGGGCTTTCCGGGCGATCACCATTTTGAGCAACTGCTCCGGAGATTACCAGGTAAAAATAAACAGAGTATAAAAGAATTTTATTTTTCAAAATTATTTCTTCCGTTTTTTTATCAATAATATTCTAACAAACTTAAGAAAAAATATCTTTTACGATTTTCTTGTTTTTATAGCTATATGTTATATTTGTTGTTTCAATGGAAAAAATGAAGTTAATAACAAAACTTTTTAGATGGCGGTTGAAGCATATCCGCGACCGGCAATTTATTTTGATCTTAAGTGTGATCGTAGGAATTGCTTCAGGTTTTGTTGCTGTGATCATTAAAAATGCTGTACGTATAATTAAAAATTTGCTGACTGCAGGATTTTCAAGTGAAGGTTTTAATTACCTGTATATTGTTTTCCCGGCAATTGGTATTTTTATCGTAGTTGTCTTTGTTAAATTCATACTTAAAAGACGTGTAGGACATGGAATCCCTATTGTTTTACATGCAATTTCAAGGGAGAACGGGATCCTTCGTTCTCATAACCTGTTTTCGTCTATTATCACCAGCGCACTAACTGTCGGTTTTGGAGGATCAGTAGGTCTTGAAGGACCAACAGTTGCGACAGGTGCCGCTATTGGTTCAAATCTTGGTAAATGGTTAAGGCTTAATTACAGCCAGGTAATTTTGATGTTGGGCTGTGCTTCGGCAGGAGCCATGTCGGCTATATTTAAAGCTCCAATTGCAGCTGTTATTTTTGCTCTTGAGGTAATAATGCTTAATCTTTCCATGTCATCTATTGTTCCTTTGTTAATATCTTCAGTAACTGCTGCCTTAACCTCATACCTTTTCCTTGGACAGGATACTGTTTATACTTTTACACTCACCGAAAATTTTAAATTGGCTGATACACCATTTTATATTTTACTCGGACTGTTTGCGGGATTGGTTTCTGTATATTTTACAAGAGTTTATTTGTTTGTAACTAAAGCGTTTGAGAAAATTAAAATGTGGTACAGCAAGCTTATTATTGGTGGTTTTATCCTCGGATTATTGATTTTTCTTGTTCCATCACTATACGGTGAGGGTTATGAGGGTATTAATAATGCTCTGAACGGAGATTATGGATATCTTTTTAATAATTCTTTTTATTTTGGATTAAAAGATAGTATTCCGGCATTTTTCATTGTTCTGCTTGCAATAATTATTTTTAAAGCTATTGCTACTTCAGTTACTTTCAGTAGTGGAGGGGTAGGTGGAATGTTTGCTCCAACACTGTTTCTCGGTGCAAATGCAGGACTTTTATTTGTAAAGATATTGAATAAATTTGGCTTCAATTTTCATGAGGCTAATTTTGTTCTTGTAGGGATGGCAGGATTATTAGCAGGTGTTATACATGCTCCTTTAACTGCCATATTCCTGATCGCAGAGATCACTCATGGGTATGAATTATTTATGCCTTTAATGATAACTGCTACCATTTCATATGCAACCATTAAAATTTTTGAGCCAAACTCGGTTTACACCATACAGCTTGCAAAACGTGGAGAGTTGATTACCCATGATAAGGATAAGGGTGCTTTATCCATGATGAGTGTAAAAGATCTTATTGAAGATAATTTCAATACTGTCGGACCAAATGCAACATTAGGTGATTTGGTTGAGGTAATATCAAAATCACAAAGGAATATATTTCCGGTAATAGATAATGATAATCATTTACTTGGTGTTGTATGGGTAAATGATATCAGGCATATTGTTTTCAAGACAGAACTTTATGATAAAACTTATGTTCGTGACCTTATGTTTATGCCAACACCATCTGTATCACCTGATGAATCGATGGAAGATATTGCCCGTAAATTTCAAACTTCATCTCATTATAATCTGCCTGTACTTAAGGATGGCAAATATATTGGATTCGTTTCGAGAGCCAATGTATTTTCCAGCTACAGGACAATAATTCGCCAATTTATGCAGGAATGATTTGGGAATCAGGAATGTCATGCCAGGATTTTAATGACTAAAATGCCTGAAATTCAAAATGACTAAAATTGAAGAATCGTGAATCGTGAGTCGTGAAGAATTCATGTTTCATTTTTCGGTTGAAATTTGTACATACTTTTAAAGCATAATAAGTATACGGATTTTGCGAACGAAGTGAAGCAATCTCTCCTAACTTTTCGTAAAGCTCATGACAGTCCATCTATTTTGCATTCTGGTTGTTTTTGGGAGTTTGCTTCGTCGCTTTGCTCCTCGCAAAATCCTTTTTCATCCTTTATTATCTAGTTAAAACTCCGCCTCATTTACTCATCTCTCTTCCTCCTCTCCTTTTACTCACCTTACTCACCTTACTTAACTTTAGCCACTTTAGGCACTTCTTTATTTAGTCACTTTAAACTTTAGGCACGAGGTAGATACATAAAATTATATTCCATAGAAACTTCTTTACATTGAAGAATTTGTTAATTTTGCGGCCGCAATGCAAAAAGCAAAAATCATAAGGAGGTTTCTTACGCTGAGGTTTAAAAAATTAAACCATAATCAGTTTATCTATATCCTGAGTTTTATTGTTGGGGCTCTTAGCGGACTTGCTGCTGTATTGCTTAAAAATGCCATTCATTATACTCATCTTCTTTTAACAAAAGGATTTGATGTGGAGTCGGAAAGTTTTTGGTATCTGGTGTATCCTTTAATAGGAATTTTTTTGACTGTTTTGCTTGTAAGGTATTTTATTAAAGATGATATTGGTCATGGTGTTGCCAGGATTTTATATGCTATCTCGAAGAAGAACAGCATTATTAAGAGTCATAATAATTATTCCTCTATTCTTGCCAGTACGCTTACTATCGGGTTTGGTGGATCGGTTGGAGCAGAAGCCCCAATTGTTTTAACCGGCGCTTCTATTGGGTCATCAATAGGCAGGTTTTTCAGGTTAAATTATAAGTCAGTAACATTATTGGTGGGATGCGGGGCTGCAGGAGCAATAGCAGGGATATTCAAAGCCCCCATTGCCGGACTGGTTTTTACACTTGAAGTCTTAATGCTTGATCTTACCATTGCATCTATTGTCCCTTTGCTTATTTCATCTGTAACAGGTGCAACCATAGCTTATTTCTTAATGGGAAAGGGAGTTTTATTTTCATATACAATATTGAGCCCTTTCGAATTATCAAATATCCCGTTTTTTATTCTTTTAGGAGTATTTTCAGGTTTGGTTTCTTTGTATTTTACAAAAGCAAGTATGAAAATAGAATCGTGGTTCGGGAATATTAACAGTCCTTACCACAGGTTATTCATTGGAGGAACTATTCTTGGACTATTGATATTTCTATTTCCTCCTTTGTTTGGTGAAGGTTATGATGTTATTACTTCTCTTTTAAATGGAAATACTTCTGAACTGGTTGAGAACAGTCTTTTTTATTTTATTCACGATAATTTCTGGATGATACTGGGTTATCTGGTTTTAGTTATGATCTTGAAGGTGGTTGCTATGTCAGCAACAACCGGAGGGGGAGGAGTTGGAGGTATTTTTGCACCTGCTTTATTTATGGGAGGAATAACAGGATTTTTTACTGCCCGTCTCATTAATGGGTTAAACTGGGTCAATGTTTCAGAGAGTAATTTTGCGCTTGTTGGTATGGCCGGTCTTATGGCCGGAGTTATGCATGCTCCTTTAACAGCAATATTTCTAATCGCGGAAATTACGGGAGGTTACGGATTGTTAATCCCTCTTATTATTACTTCCACATTTTCATTTATTACAATTATTTATTTTGAACCTCATTCAATATATACGAAACGACTTGCAAGAAGGGGGGAACTGATAACCCATCACAAAGATCGTACAGTACTAAGATTAATGAAGTGGAAAAAAGAGATTGAGAAAGACCTGGTTAAGATTTATCCTGATGAAACATTGGGTGAATTGGTTAAGAAAATATCAAGTTCAAAAAGGAATATATTCCCGGTGGTTGATGATGAGGGTTTTTTACAGGGTGTGGTATTACTTGATAATGTCAGGGATATCATGTTTAATTCCGGGATGTATGATTCTACTTATGTCAGGGATCTTATGATTTTACCACCGGCTCATATTTCAATAGGTGATACGATGGAAATTGTAATGAAAAGGTTTGAAGAGACAGGTGCATGGAACCTGCCTGTTACAGAGGATGGGAAATATATCGGGTTTATTTCAAAATCAAAAATATTTACAGCATACAGAGAACTTTTAATCCAGGTATCGGAGGATTAAAAAAAAACACCGGGGGAATCCCGGTGTTAAATAGAATATTTTTCCTCTAAAATTACTTGAGATGCTTAAGATTTAAACCGTAGAGGAAGATAAACAATGCTGTAATGACAAGACCGAAAATAGAAAATTTTCCGGAAGCCATAATCATGGGTATAAAAAGTGCAATAGCATTAGCACCGGAATAAAGGTAAAACCCCATTTTCTTTAGCTTCCACATCATAATTGCACCGTAAAGTGAGCCTAGAGCAAGCACAAGTACAATCAGGAAATAACCGGTTCCGAATCCGCCAATATCTCCCATGCCGGGAATACTGCTTAGCGTTTCAGATATGGCTCCTGCAGCCACGAGTCCGATAAGTAAAAATAAAGCGGATAATCCACTTCCTATAAAAGTTAAGATACACAGGACAGTCAGGAATGTTGGTCTGCCTTCCTGTTGTGGTTTTTGTTCGCTGGCATCTGCTGTTGGAGCTTCAGCCATGTTTTCATTTTGTTCTTCCATAATAATTTAGTTTTGTGATGAAGAGTTATTCAAAGCCAAGATAAATAGAATTCCGAAATAAAAAAACATTTAAGAATTATTGTTTATCAGGAAATACAATGGCAGATTAGAAAGTGTATCTATTAGGTTGATATTATTGAATTTAAAAAGGATTAATAATTATTAACAATTTGTTCGTAAGTACATTGTTAATCAGAAATTCCCGTATTGAAATGTGACGGAATTTTGAATTTTCTTTTCTAAGCGATGTTCTAATATTTGAGCAAATGCACATAATGTATTATGAACGGCTGTTAAACAGTTTTTTATTTCTTCAGTAAAAAGTTAATTTTGAAAATATTTTAATTCAGGTAAAAATTATTAATGAAAAGAGATAAACAAATATTCGATCTCCTGTTAAAAGAAAGACAGAGACAAATAAATGGTATTGAGCTTATTGCGTCAGAAAATTTTGTAAGTCCACAAGTATTGGAAGCAATGGGATCGGTGATGACCAATAAGTATGCTGAAGGATATCCAGGAAAGCGTTATTATGGTGGATGTGAAGTTGTTGATCAATCGGAGCAGTTAGCTATCGACCGGCTTAAAGAATTATTTAATGCTGAGTATGCAAATGTGCAACCACATTCCGGAGCACAGGCAAATGCAGCGGTTTATTTAGCAGTGCTTAAGCCGGGAGATACTATTCTTGGGCTTGATCTTTCTCACGGCGGACATCTTACTCACGGGTCACCGGTAAATTTATCAGGATTGCTATATCGATCTGTTGCATATGGTGTTAAAGAGGAGACCGGCATGGTTGATTATGATAAATTGGAGGAGATTGCCATACAGGAAAAACCAAAGCTTATTGTAGGTGGTGCATCAGCTTATTCGCGTGAGTGGGATTATCAACGAATGCGGGATATTGCAGAAAAGACCGGAGCTATGTTGATGATTGATATGGCTCATCCGGCAGGACTAATTGCAGCAGGACTTTTAAAGAATCCACTTGAGTATGCTCATATTGTTACATCTACTACCCACAAAACACTTCGTGGTCCCAGGGGCGGTGTTTTACTCCTGGGAAAAGATTTTGATAATCCAATGGGTAAGACAACTAAGAAAGGAGTTATCAGAAAGATGTCAAGTATCCTTGACTCTGGTGTTTTTCCGGGCACACAGGGTGGTCCGCTTGAACATATTATTGCTGCAAAAGCAGTCTCTTTTGCTGAAGCACTTACTCCCGAGTTTAAAGAATACCAGAAACAGGTTTTGAAAAATGCAAAGGTGATGGCACAGGCTTTTGTCGACAAAGGTTATAAGGTTATTTCAGGTGGAACAGATAACCATTCAATGCTTATCGATTTGCGGACGAAAGTTCCGGAAATTACCGGTAAAGAGGTAGAAAACATGTTAGTTAAAGCAGATATTACAGTTAATAAGAATATGGTACCCTTTGATTCACGAACACCTTTCAAAACATCAGGACTTAGAGTAGGAACACCTGCCATTACCACGCGAGGACTTAAAGAAGACCAAATGTCACCTATTGTTGACATGATTGATGAAGTGATAATGAATATTGATAATGAAGATATTATAACAGTTGTTAGAAAGAAAGTGAATGATATGATGAGAACTTATCCGTTATTTGCAGGCTGGGAAGAGTAAAGATATGGTTGTGTAAATGATGATTTAATATTTTTAGGTTTATTAAATTCAAGGTCCAATTCGTTGATATGAGTGAAAAAAAACTGATATTTGTAGTTGATGATGATCCTTTTATACTGAATCTTGTTCAAAAAAGATTTGATGGAGATGAAATGAGTGTTTTTATGTTCAGTTATGGAGAAGAATGCCTTGAGCAACTGTCCCGGAATCCTGAACTTATCATATTGGATTATCTTTTTTATAAGAAGGATGAAGAAGTGATGGGAGGAATGGAAATATTTACCAGGATCAGGGAGTATAATGAGAATATTCCTGTGATCATGTTATCTGGCCAGGATAAAGGAGATGTGGTTCTTGAACTTGCAAGGAAGGGAATTGAAGATTATGTTATAAAAGATGAATCACTGATCAACAACCTTGAGATAGCTATAGAAGATGTTTTTTCCAAAAATGATTAAGTTAATTACATCATACCTAAAGTTGAGTAAGGTGAGTGTACTCGTAACCCGTAACTCGTAACATTTTGGACATTTTAGACACTATAAACTTTTGGCACTATTATTTTAAAACTTTAGGCATTTTAGGCACTTATAACTTTAGGCACT
>JAUVHQ010000100.1 GCA_030593185.1 Bacteroidota bacterium | reverse complement strand
GCAGTGATCAGGGGACTGGATCCTCCTGAGGGCTCTTTTATATTCAGGTCCGATCCTGCCTTAATGTGCTGACGAATGGCATCAAGATCACCCATGAGGGTAGCAGTGTGGATATCCATACTCGGAGGTTTTACACTAGTTTGTGATACTGAGGACTGCCTCTTCTCCTTAGCTGAGTTCCTCTGCTTGCCGCAAGCGACAATGGTTAGTAGTGCACCTACTATCATTGCTGTTGTTAATGTTTCAATTGAAATAATCTTTTGTGTTTTCATAACTAATTTGTTTTAAAATTTGACATTTTTTCGATGGTGTAAAGGTCCGTCAAAAAATGATGCATGACTAATCAACAATGCGGACAATAATGTCAAGTTTGGTGAAGCTGTTTTAATTATGGTGAAAGGGTATAAATTATGACGCAAATGATGAAGTAGAGGTAAAAAAGTAAGGAATGAAACATTATTCGTATCTTTTACAAAAAATTTCTAATTTCGATTTAACTATGTAACGACAATGACAGATTCTCACTCCATAGAAAATGATTTTTTAAGTAAAATTACAGAAATTATAGAGGAGAACATATCCAATGAGCGGTTCGGAGTTTCTGAGCTGGCACGTGAAACAAGTATGAGTCGCTCCAACCTGCTTCGTAAAATAAAAAAGTTAACAAAATTATCCGTTAGTCAGTTTATAAGGCAGGTACGTTTAAAACATGCAATGGAAATGTTGAGGCAGACTTCCTTAAACGTTTCCGAAGTATCATATAAGGTTGGTTTTAGCAGTACATCATACTTTATCAAATGCTTCCACGATTATTATGGGTACCCCCCCGGAGAGGTTGGAAAAAGAGATTTATACGAAAGTGATTCCATTCAAAATGATCAGTCCGGGAAAAAAAGAATGATTGTAATACTTGGGGCAACTATTATTGTTCTTTTTGTAGCTATACTGTTCATTCTTTTTAAACCTTTATCATCCAAACCAAAAGACCTTGAAAAATCAATTGCTGTTTTACCATTCATAAACGATAGTAATGATTCTACTAATATTTATATAATTAATGGATTAATGGAAGCCATCCTTAATGATCTTCAAAAAATTGAAGATTTAAGGGTAATAAGCAGGATATCCGTTGAAAAGTACAGAAACAATCCTAAAACAGTTCCGGAGATTGCCAGGGAATTGAATGTGAATTATATAGTAGAAGGGAGCGGTCAAAAAATTGGGGATCAAATTTTACTTAATGTTCAATTGATTGAGGGTGCAACGGATAAACATTTGTGGTCTGAACAATACAACAGGGAAGCAAAGGATATATTTAATTTGCAAATGGAAGTTGCAAAAAATATTGCTGCGAAAATACAGGTAATAATAACACCGGAAGAAGAAGAAAGGATTAATAAAATTCCTACGGATGACCTTGTTGCTTATGATTTTTTTTTAAAAGGTCTTGATTTATTAAATACAGGAATTCGTAATAATATGGAAGAAGCAATTCATTATTTTGAAAAAGCAATTGAACATGATAATGCATTTGCACGTGCATATGCAGGTGTTGCAATTGCTTATTACTTTTTCGATTTATATCAAGCTGAAAAAAAATATTCTGCTCAGATTAACAATTATGCTGATAAGGCATTATTACTCGATTCGCAATTACCCCAGAGTTTAATTGCAAAAGCTCTGTTTTACATGAATAACGAAGAATATGAACTTGCTGTCCCTTATTTTGAAAAAGCTTTGAAATACAATCCGAATTATGACCTGGTTTTTATCTTCCTGATAGATCTTTATGTGAATCATCTTCCTGATACAGAAAAATACCTGGAATATGCACTTCGAGGACTTCAAATAGATATTTCAGCATACGATTCAATTATTGCAAGTATTAACTATTTACACATCAGCAATGCCTTTATACAATCCGGTTTTATCAATGAAGCGGAGAAGTACATCAACAAATCATTGGAATATCAACCGGAAAATTTGTATTCAGAATATTTAAAAGCCTACATATTATATGCGAGGAACAGGGACCTTCAGCAAATAAAAGATCGTTTAATTGAAACATTGAATAAAGATACGACCAGGCTGGACATCATGCAGGAAGTTGGGAAAATATATTATTACATGAGGGATTATGCAAGTGCTTATCATTATTATAACAAGTTTATTGAAATTAAGGAAGCTCAGAATTTGGATATTTACAGATCTGAGAATGCCAAAATTGGGTTTGTATTATCAAAAATGGGTCTTACTGAGGAATCTGAAAAATTATTTAGGAAGTATAAGGATTATGCTGAAAACGATCAATCTATCTATAAACATATAAGTTTAGCGATGTATTATTCCTATAAAGGTGACACAGAAAAGGCTGCTGAACACTTAAAACTTTTTTCAGAAGAAGACAATTATTTTTACTGGACTTTGATTTTTACAGAAATCGATCCTTTGGTCGATAATATTAAATATCTTCCGGAATTCAAGAGAATATTTAAGAATATAGAAAGAAAATTCTGGCGAAGTCATAAGCAGATTAAGGCTTCACTTGAGGAGAAAGAATTACTCTGACTTGAGTATGCTTAAAATTGATTATATATTTGTGGTGAAATTTGTTGGCTAAACAACCAGATTCAATCCTACTTAATTATATCGAAAAGGAATACTCAATTTTTGGAGAACATATACTCTCAAAATAATACAAATTTAGTATTGAAGTCTTATAATATACTGTACAACTCGTTTACGACTACTTCTCATACTGCTTATCCAAACTTCCGTTTGGATTGACCCATTTAGGCAGGGCATATGCAAAACCTCTTCCTTTGTATTTTACTTTAACAATGTTTTTTCTTCTATTGGCAAGTTTCTGCAAAATCCGGTTTAGCTTTTCCTTAATCAGATAGTCATTTGTGAAAATTTTCTTTTCTATAGCTTTCTGTTTCACTATATCCAGAAGCTCAGTATTAATAAGTACTTTACCACTGTCTTTAATTCCATCCAGAACAAACTTATCCCAGATTGACAGGCTATATCCTTCCTTTCTTGATTTTTTAATTTTTTCCTGGGTTTCTGCCTTAATTTTTGGAGGTCTGCCCGGTTTTCTCTTTCTTTTCTTCTGGTTGTTACCGTTGTATCTTGTCGCTTAAGGTCAGTTTCAATTAACTCCTCTAATTCTGCAATAGTTGCTTTTATGTCATTGGTTTGATAATCAAGTTTCCTTAATTCCGATTTGTATTTATTAATTAAATCCTGAATCTCAAGATTGGTTAAGCCGGTGCCATTCATAATTATTTTTTTTAGTTTGCCAATTTAGAATATTTTCAGAATAATATCTAATTTGTTTTCACTTTTAAAATTTAACTTTATAATTATGAAACTTCCATGTATTATTAATGCACAAACAAAAATGATTAAATAATGATTGTGCAACAGTATCCGGATTTTTCCACATGGAAGTTCACAAGCGGGTTTGCGGCATGGGTTTTTGTGAGAGCGAGTAACAACCGAACTGCCGATAGGCAGTGAGCTCGCGAATACCTTTGAAAATAAATTTATTTATGAGCAAATACCACAGAACTTGTTAAAAGGTAGAAAATATAAGTAACCTTGTCACTAACATAAAAGATTTAAACGTATGAAAAAAACTTATGTAATTTTTGTCCTGATGTTTTTATGCAGGGCTATCATTTTTTCTCAGGAAAACGATAATGAAATATCATTTCTTTATGATTTCCTGAAAGGGAAGTATGAACTAATTGACCGATACCCGGATTCAAACGAAACTTATACCGGGCGTGTTGAATTTAAAAAATCTGATGATGGGTTAAAGGTTGTTAGGTCTGTTGATGGAGCAGAAACAGAAGGAACAGGTAAGATTGAAACTGCCACCGCCGACAGCATAAAAGTTTTTCGTGTTCGTTTCAATGAAAAGGGATCGGATTATGAAATTACATACCTGATAAATTCCGATCTGGATAACTATGCAAGATTAACGGGTTATTTTTATCTAAAAACTGGTGATACACGTAAACCGGGAATTGAAGCTTTGTTTTCCGGACACATGGGATACGAAAAGAAATGAACTTATTGCAATAGAAGATTGTGTTTAATTATTTTTGCTTCCAATCCTCCGATTCTATAAGCGAAGCCAGTTCTTTTTCCATATCCCTTAAACTTTCCGGTGCGCCATCATAATCCTTTATCCTCTTCTGCCTGCCTTCGTTTGAGAAGTAAATCCAGGTAGTCGGAAGGTCTTTTGTAATAGAGGTATATTCGCTTTCCATTTCGAAAAAACCTGCCTCTTTGAATTTTGATACTAACGCTTTTACTGTGCTTCCGGGAAGTTTAGTATAAAACTCACCTTTTAAATCTAAATGCTCCTCTGCAGTTAATTTTACAAACCCGTTTTTGTATATTTTCAATTCGTAAACAGGACAAGGTCCGTAACAACTGGATTTTTTCATAGAAAGAAGGATGTCATCCTGGGTATAATTCTTTGTAGCAGCACAAGAATAAAGAAGTAAAATTGCAAGTATGTATATTGAACGTTTCATGATTCTTGTTTTAGTTATTACTTTTTCCAAAGATAATTATTTCTCTTATAAGGGATAATGTATAAATAAATAATTATTTTTGATTTTCCTGATGGCAGGCATATGATAAATGAAAATCAATAAATAAACATATGAAAAAGATATTTTACAAGATAATAATTCTCACTTTTTTTCTTTTGGTGGCTGATAATCTCTATGGTCAGAGTATCCTTAATAAATCCGGGGTTAAAGGTACTCCGATAGTTTGTTATGGTAATCAGGAAGTACATCGTATATTTATTTCCCCGCCAAAGTGCTTTGATCCTGCAAACAAAGGACAGGGTGGAGCAAATTTTGAAGTAGAATATATCGATTTCAGTGACACAGCAAAACAGGCATTTCAATACGCGGTAGATATTTGGAGTACCCTGATCAAATCGCCTGTAACTATCAGAATTGAAGCTAACTGGAAAAGTCTTGTATCGGGGGTCCTTGGTAATTGCTCACCAACAGTTTATTACTTTGGTGGTTATCTTGAAGCTCCTTTTTCAGATGAATATTATGCTGTTGCTTTGGCTGAAAAAATATTTGGTTATGAGATAAATGACACTTCTGGAGTTGACCTTGTAGCAAATTTTAACAGCGGAGCAAGCTGGTACTATGGTACGGATGGTAATTGCCCGGGCGATCGTTATGATCTTGTTTCAGTAGTTTTGCACGAAATTGCCCATGGTCTTGGTTTCATTGGAACAATGCGTACAATAGGAGATACACTTGGAACCTGGGGGTTTGACAATGGGAAAACTATTACATTCGACCATTGGATTGAAAATGGAAGTGGTGAGCGAATGATGAATACATCCATTTTTGAAAATCCTTCTGTTGCTTTGCTGGATGAGTTTACAAGTGATAACCTGTATTATAACAGCTTAATTTCTGTCGTGAATAATGCCGGGCTACGACCTAAATTATATGCCCCATCGACTTATAATGATGGTTCCAGCATTTACCATTTGAACGATGCTACCTATCCGCCGGAGTCAGGCAATTCTCTTATGACCCATTCTGTAAGTTATGGAGAAGCAGTCCATAACCCGGGTCCCATTGTTATGGGTATGTTCGCTGATTGGGGATGGATACATACAAGGTTCGATCATGAACCTATTATAGACGCTGAAGATCTTGCTCAACCATTTACAGTAATTACAAAAATTTTAAGCGATACAACCTTTAATGAAGATACTACTTTTGTTTACTATTCACTTGATGGTTTTGTTAACTACGATTCTGTTAAACTAATGCCAACAGCCAACGCGGATGAATTTTCGGCTGATATCCCGGTGCCGGCTGTTGATACCACAATTCATTATTATCTGAGCACCTATGATTATTTTGACCGGCATTATACATATCCGCCTTATGTGCCTGATGTTTATTTCAGTTTTTATGTTGGACCTGATACTGTCAAACCTGTTATTATACATGTACCTGTTGAGTTTACTCTTGTTAGCAATGATTCTGTGAAATTTCAGGCAACTGTTACCGATAATATTGGGATCGATTCGGTTTATATTGAATACTATCTTAATGAAACAGGACAGGAGCCGGTTACTTTGCAATATGATACACTTAATAAATATTCAGGTTATATGATTTTCTCTGAAGGAACACTCCAAATGGGCGATTCTATTCTTTACCGGATAGCAGCTGTTGATAGTTCCCAGAATGCAAATATGGCATATAATCCGGCTGAAGGTTACTATAAAATTATTGTAGACGAGATAAAGGAAGTTCAGGATGAATACCAGAATGATTTTGATACGGAATCAGACGATTTTCTGTTTACCGGATTCAGTATAACCTCCCCACAGGGGTTTAGTGACACTGCTCTGCACACCTTCCATCCTTATGAGAGTCCTGACCAGGAAAATGAAACTATTGAATACACAGCACAATTGAAAATACCTATTCACCTTAAAGAGACAGGTGCATATATGAGTTTTGATGAAATAGTGCTTGTTGAGCCGGGAGAATCCGGTACAAGTTATGGCGATGCAAAATTCTGGGATTATGTTGTTGTTGAGGGATCGAAAGATCGTGGAAACAACTGGTTTGCTATTGAACCGGGTTATGATAGTAAACGTGAAAGTTCCTGGTTAACAAGGTATAATAGCTCAATTCAATCAGGAGATTCTAAAGCTGTTGGTACACCGGACCTGTATCAGTATCACCTTATTGACTTACTACAGGATGATAATTTTTCAGGTGGTGATACCATTTTAATACGTTTCCGCTTGTTTTCCGATCCCTATGCGCATGGTTGGGGCTGGGCTGTTGATAATCTGAAAATCCAGGGTGATGTTTCTATTGGGGAGAAGAAGATAATTACCCCGAAGGACTTTCATATTTATCCAAATCCGACATCCGGATCATTCACAATTACAGGAACATTCCACCAACCGGTAAAACATTTGAGTTTTGTGATCACTGATCTGGTTGGGAGGCAAATATACTCAAGAGAATTAGTAAGTACCGGGAATTATTTCAATGAACAATTTAATATAAATGACCAAACGGCAGGATTATACCTGGTAATAATTATTGCTGATAATCAGAGAATCGTAAGGAAACTGCTAAAATCGAGGTAAGAATGCCTGCCCTGTTTACCCCATGAAATTATTTTTATTTCATTGGGGTGAAATGCGACGTTTATCCTGTGAAATTTGAGGCACG